>SKUV01000295.1 GCA_007129775.1 Paracoccaceae bacterium
CGCTCGATGCCGCGATGCTGACGGGTATCGCGATCCATCTGGAGGATTTCGACGACACCCATCTGGCCACGGTGCTGCACCCGGCCGCGCCGATCGTGCCGGCGGCGCTGGCCTGTGCGCAATGGCTCGGGCGCAGCGGGGCCGAGGTGCTGGAAGCCTCGGCCATCGGGGCCGAGGTCGCGATTCGCGTCGGGCTGGCGATCAGCCCGGCGCATTACCTGTCGGGCTGGCATGTGACCGGCACCATGGGGCGGATCGGGGCTGCCGTCACCACCGCCCGGATGCTCGGCCTCAATGCCGCGCAGACCGGTGACGCCATCGCGATTGCCAGCACTACGGCGGGCGGGCTGACCGCGGCGCTGGGCACGATGACCAAGGCGCTGCATCCCGGGCGCGCTGCCGCCGACGGGATGGAAGCGGCGCTTCTGGCGCGCGCGGGGCTGCGCGGCAGCGCGGTCGATCCGCTCGACAGCCCCGGGGCGTTCCCACAGATTTCCGTGCCCGGGATGGCGCCCGCGCACGCCCTGGACGGGCTTGGCACGCGCTGGGAACTCGACCGAAACGCCTTCAAGCCCTATGCCTGCGGCGTCGTCTCGCATCCGGTGATCGACACGGGCCGCGCGCTGGCAGAGGCCGCCGGGGATGCGGAGGTTGATCGCGTGACGGTCCACGTCAACCCCGTGGTGCTTGACGTGATGGGGGTGGCGGAGCCCGCGCGCGGGCTCGAAAGCAAGTTCAGCGCGGCCCATTGCTTTGCCGTGGGCTATCTTTTCGGGGGCGGCGGCCCGGCGCAGTTCAGCGATGCCTGTGCCCGCGATCCCGCCGTTGCCGCCCTGCGCCGGCGCGTCCGGTTCGAGACGACCGAGTCGATCCCGAAAGGCGCCGCGCAGGCGGTGCTGCGCACCCGCGACGGCGCCGAGCACCGGGTGGAGGTCGCGCATGCCACCGGGAGCGCGGAACGCCCGATGACGCCCGTGCAACTGCGCGACAAGGCCCGCCTGGTGGTCACGCCCGTTCTGCAGGACGCCACCGAGCCGTTTCTGGACCGCGCCTTTGCGCTTGACCGCCACGATGTCCTGTCATTGCTGGAGGCCTCGGTGGCCGGTGCGGGCGCCGCGGGTGCCTGATCCTGCCTGCCGGGCGGCTGCGGTGCGGATATGCTTTGCAGTGCCGCCGGTCTGCGGGCTATGACAGCCCGGATCGCTCTGGCCATGGCCGGAGCCTTGCGCGCAAGGAGGATGCAGATGCCCGCAGTTTCACCCGGCCCGGCCGCCGATACCGGTCTGCGTATCGGGATGCTGACGCCCTCGTCCAACACGGTGCTGGAGCCCGAGACACAGGCGCTGATCGCGCCGCTGGAGGGCCGGGCGAGCGTGCATTTCGCGCGCTTCCGGGTGACGCAGATCGGGCTCGATGCCGCGGCTGACAGCCAGTTCGCGCTGGAGCCGATCCTTGCCGCCGCGGATCTTCTGGCCGATGCGAAACCCGCGGTGATCGCGTGGAACGGCACCTCGGCAAGCTGGCGCGGCTTCGACAGCGACGACCGGCTTTGCGCTGCGATCACCGAGCGCAGCGGCGTGCCCGCCACCTCGGCGATCCGCGCGCTGAACGGGGCGATGGCCGCGCTCGGCGTGCGCCGGCTTGGGCTCGTGACGCCCTATACGGAAGATGTCCAGCAGGCGATTGCCCGGAATTATGCCGCGCAGGGGATCGAGGTGGTGGCCGAGGTTCATGCCGGGCTGCGCGAAAACTACGCGTTTTGCCGCCTGTCCGAGGCGAAGGTGGCCGAGATGTGCCGCGAGGTGGCCAGCGCCCGGCCCGACGCCATCGCCGTTGTCTGCACCAACATGCGCGGCGCGCGCAACGTCGCGGCGCTGGAGGCTGAACTGGGCGTCCCGATCCTTGATTCCGTGGCCGTCACGCTCTGGGGCTGTCTGCAGGCGGCGGGGGCGGATATGGCGCCGCTCGCGCCGCTTGGCCGGCTTTTCGGCCTGCGCGCTCCGGGCTGAGGGGGAGGGCGCGCGGCGCGCGCCCTCCCGTCAGGCGCCCGCCCGTCAGGTGCCGCCCGATACCGGCAGGGACAGCGGCGCGACCCTGTCCATGTCCGGCGTCGCCGCAGCGGTGCGGTCCTGCGCGGCCTGCAGATCGCGCGCCGCCGCTGCCATGTCGATGCTGAGCACGCGGCCGGCCGCGACCCGCTGCACCCCATCGACCCAGACATCGCGCACCGCCCGGCCGACCGAGGAATAGATCAGGCTGCGCAGCGGATCGCGCAGCGGGCGCATGTTCGGCTCGTCCAGATCGGCCATCACCAGATCGGCCTTCGCCCCGGGCGCAAGCCGGCCGATATCGTCGCGTCCCAGCACCTTTGCCGCGCCGATGGTGCAGGCATGAAAGAGCCGCGCGCTGGAGCAGGAGTGCCGCGGCCCGGCGGCCAGCCGCGCGATGGTCTCGGCCAGTTGCATCTCCTGCCACAGGTTCTGGGGATGGGTGTCGGTGCCCATGGCGATCGTCACGCCCGCATCCATATAGGCTCCGAGATGGTGCATCATCGTCCCGTCGCGGGCGAATACGGTCGGGCAATGGGCCACCGATGTGCCGCTGTCGGCCAGAAGCCGCAGATCGGCCCGCCGCGGCCAGAGCAGCCACGGGTGTTCATCGGTGAACACCGCATGGCCGATGATCGTGCGCGGCCCGAGAAATCCCAGCGCGGCCATGTATTCGACCGGTGTGCGATCCTGTTCGCGGGCGATGGCGTTGAATTCGGCATAGCTCTGCGCGGCATGGGTGTGCAGCGTGCGCCCCGTCTTTCGCGCCAGTTCCGCCGCGGCGCGCAGCAATTCCGGCGTGCAGGTGTTGATCTGCGCCGGCGTCACCAGCCCCGTCAGCCGGCCGCAGCCATGGGCCTCGGCCGCGTCCATGACCTCGCGCGCCTCCTCGAAGGCGGCTGCGCCCAGATCCGGCGCCCAGTCCAGCAGGATGTCCTGTCCGGTGTCGGTATGCCAGCGCGCCGAGCGGAACATCGCCCCTGCCCATGCCCTCAGCCCGCTTTCGGCCAGCAGGTCGAGCCAGCCGGGATAGGCATGGGACAGATCGACGATAGATGTCGTGCCGCAGGCCAGCATCTCGGCCAGACCGTAACGGGCCGATACATGCTGCGCGGCCTCGTCCTGCACGAAACTCTGCCGGAAGACGTGGCGCGAGGAATAGAAAAGCCGCGGATTTCCGAATTCCTCGACCATGCCGCGAAAGATCGGCGTCTGGGTCGGGTGGCAGTGGATGTTGATCAGCCCCGGCATGACCAGCCGCGCGGTGCCGTCGATCTCGGTCGCCACCGCGCCCTCGTGGCGCCCGCCCACCGTCAGCAGCCGGTCGCCGCGCCATGCCACATCGCCGCCGCGCAGATAGACATGGCTGCCCGCCGCGCCGTCCCATGCGATGATCCAGTCGGCGTTGCGGATGCAGGTGACGCCGTCGCTTATCGCATCGTGCTCGGCAGCCATGTCACCATCTCCGGAAAGGCCGTCATCAGCGCCACCAGCAGGAACATGCAGCCCAGAAACGGCAGAACCCCGGCAATTACGGTGCTGACCGATCCGCGTCCTCGGACCGCCTGCACCACGTATATGTTCATGCCCACCGGCGGCGTGATCAGGGCAATCTCGCACATCACCACGAGGAAGATGCCGAACCACAGCGGATCATAGCCGATGGCCTGCACGATGGGAAAGACGATCGGTATCGTCGCGATCATCATCGCGAGCGAGTCCAGAAAGCAGCCAAGCGCCACGTAGAAGATCACTAGGATCACCACCATCTGCCACGGCTCGATCGTCAGTTCGGTCATCGCGCGCGAGATCTGGCCCGGAATGCCGAGGATGCCGACGACGAAATTCAGATAGAAGGCGGCGATCAGAATGAGCAGCGTCATCGCCGTCACCCGCACGGTCGACAGCAGGCACTCATACAGCATCTTCCAGGTGAGCGTGCGGTTGACCGCGGTCAGCAGGAGCGCAGCCACCACGCCAAGCCCCGCGGCCTCGGTCGGGGTGGCATAGCCGCCGTAGATGCTGCCCATCACCATGATGAAGATCGCCAGCGGCGGCAGCAGGTCGCGCAGGCGGCGCAGCTTGATCTCCCACGGCACCGGCTCGGAGCGGCCGGCCACATCGGGCCAGATCACCGAGGCGATGACCACCATCGCCATGAACGACAGCGCCAGCAGAACCCCCGGCACCACGCCGGCCAGAAACAGCGCCCCGATGGAGGTGCTCGTCAGCGCGCCATAGATGATCAGGTTGATCGAGGGCGGGATCAGGATGCCCAGCGTCGCGCCGCTGGCCACCGTGCCCATGACCCAGCGTTCGGAATAGCGCTTGCCGCGGAAGGTGGGAAAGGCGACCGTTCCGATCGTCGCGGCGGTCGCCACCGAACTGCCCGAGATCGAGGCGAAGACGGTGGAGGCGGCGATATTGGTGTGCAACAGCCCCCCGGGCAGCCGCCGCAGCCAGTCGTCGAGCGCCACATACATCCGCGCCGCGATCCCTCCGCGCACCAGCAATTCGCCCATCAGAACGTAAAGCGGAATCGCCACCAGCAGGAAGTTGTTGAGCGTGCGCCACATCAGCGTGCCGAAGGGGCTGAACATGGCATCGCCGAAAAACCACCAGGCCGAGAACACCGCCGTCAGAAACAGCGCGGCCCCGATGTGAAGGCCGATGACAAGCATGAACAAAAGCAGGCCGAAGCCGATGGCGATGGTGGTGATGCTGACCATTGAGGCAGGGTCTCCAGAGGCGCGCGGATGTCAGTCCTTGCGGTGGTCTTGCGGGTGCGGCGCGGTGTCTTCCACCGTTAAAGTGCTGTCGATGACCTGCTGAACCTCGTCCTCGATCCGGATGCCGCTGTATTGCCTTTCGACCTCCTGCGGCGCGATCACCAGCAGAAGAAACGCATGGAGCGCGTGCAGAACCGCGCTGAGTGCGAAAAAGCCCATGCCGAGCACCCACAGGCCCTGCGGAATCCACAGCGGGGTCTGCAGCGGGGTGTTGGCGCGGGCATCCATCAGAATCGTATCGTCGAGCGTCTGCCTCGCATGCCACGAAAAGAAGATCACCACATACGTCAGCGACAGATAGGCGATGACATGCAGGATGCGCTGCACCACGATCGGCATGAAGCGGAAAAACAGGTCGATCCGGGTGAATTCGCGCCGCGACAGCACATAGGCCATGCCCAATGAGCCGACCATCGCCAGGGCGTAACCGCCAAGTTCGTCCGTGCCCTGCACCGAAAACCGGAAAACCCGGCGTGCCACGATATCGACCGTGATCAGCCAGGCGAGGATGAAGACCGAGGCGCCGGCAAGCAAGGCCAGCAGGATCGAGATGCGGTCGATTGCGGAAAAGACGAAACGGATGGCGATCATTGCGGCGCGATCATCCCGGGAGTGAAGCAAAGGGCGGAGGGATGCGCCGGGGCCAAGCCCCGGCGCATCCCGCTTTCGTGGATCAGTTGAGAGAGGCCGACATA
>SKUV01000039.1 GCA_007129775.1 Paracoccaceae bacterium
CGCGCAGCACCGCCCGCCGCGACGGCGCGGCGCGGTCTGGGCGCCCGGCTGGAGACCGGGCTGCGCGTATTCAACACCCTTCTGCCGGTGGCGCGAGGACAGCGGGTGGGGCTTTTCGCAGGTTCGGGGGTAGGAAAGACCACGTTGCTGGCGCAGCTTGCCGGAGGGATCGAGGCAGATGTGGTCGTGATCGCCATGATCGGAGAGCGCGGGCGGGAATTGCGCGCCTTCGTCGAAAACGCGCTGGGGCCGGATGGCCTTTCGCGGGCGGTAGTGGTCGCGGCGACGGCCGATCAATCACCGCTGCTGCGGCGTCGGGCCGCGTGGGCTGCGATGGCGGTGGCGGAGCATTTTCGCGCAGGCGGCGCACATGTGCTGCTGGTGATGGATTCGATCACGCGGCTGGCCGAGGCGCATCGCGAGATCGCGCTGGCGGCCGGTGAGGCGCCATCGATGCGCGGCTTTCCGGCCTCGACCGCGGGGTTGCTGACGGCCCTGGCCGAACGGGCTGGCCCGGGTGCCGTGGCCGAGGGCGACATCACCGCGATCTTCAGCGTTCTGGTCGCGGCATCGGATATGGACGAGCCTGTGGCCGACATGCTGCGCGGGGTTCTGGATGGCCATGTGGTGCTGGACCGATCGATCGCCGAACGGGGCCGGTTTCCGGCGGTGGATCTTCTGCGATCAGTGTCGCGCAGCCTGCCGGAGGTGGCAAGCGCGGCCGAGAACGACCTGATCGGCGAAGCGCGGCGGCTGCTCGGGGCCTATGCCGGAGCGGAAATGATGATACAGGCCGGACTTTACGCAGCGGGCAGCGATGCGACCGTGGATGCGGCGATCCGGCTCTGGCCGGCGCTTGAGGCCTTTCTTGCCGATGCGGAGCCGGACAGGACGACGGAGAGTTTCGCCCGACTCGCTGCCATTCTCGGTCGCGAGGCGCCGGATGTCACCCCGCCTGCCGCCGTGCCGCAGTGAGGCGGAGCGGCCTCGGGGGGCATCGAGCCCCCGCTCGGCCGCGCGCGGCCTGCGGCCACGCCACCCTTGCGGCATGTCGAGCGGTCCATTGGCGCCGCCTCGGGCTGTTTCAGGTGGTGTCGCCCGGGTGGCCGCAGTCTGACCGACGCGGGCCTTGGACCGGATGGCCTTACAGGACCGGCCGCGGGGCGGTTTGCAGCAATTGCAGGGCGACGGAGGAGCCGTTGCCCATGCCGCCACTGCTGGCGGCCAGCCCGTCACGCAACAGGAAGGTGCGCACGAGGCTCTCGAGACGTTCCGGATCGGCGAACTGGGCTACTTCTGCTGCGCCGAAGGTCGCGGCGGCGCGGCGTTGAAACGTTTCCAGCTGGCGGTCGATATCGAGGGCCGCGAAGGCCGGGGGCAGGCCAAAGGCGGTCTCGAACACCTTGCGCAGGGGTGGTGTGCCCATTACCGTGAACCAGCGTGCCCGGTCGCTGGAAGGTTGCTCCGCCAGTGCGACGAGATCGCGCCTCAGGGCAAGGGCGAGGCGCATCGATTCGTCCTGCGCCCCCAGCGCCTCTTCGAAGCGGCGGTCCTGGAATTGCGCGGCGATCCGCTCGGCGAAGCCCTCGGCCTGCGTGCCCGGAGGCCCGGTGCCCGAGAGCGCGAAGGCATCGGAGAAGGCCTTGTAGCGCCGGTCGGCCAGACGGTTCGCCAGCGCACGCGGCGCTTCTGTGCCATCCTCCAGCACCTTGCGGATGAAGGCGCGGCTGTCCACATCGGCGCCCAGCCCGAAAGCTTCGAGCGAGATGCGCAGCAGCCGTCGGTCCGACACCAGATCCTCGGCGGTCTCGACGCTGCCGATCCTGTCCTGGAAATAGGCGAGGTCGCGTTGCAGCGCGGGGGCGCGCGCGAATTGTTCCTGCTGCTGCTCCAGTGTGCGGGTCAGAAACTTCCAGCCGCCATAGCCGGAGAACGGCACGACGGGTTGAAAACTCATTGCCCGGCCCCGGCCAACAGACGCGCCTCGCGTGGCAGGAGCGCGCGCAGCGCCTTCAATGCCTGATAATGGGCCTCGTCCAGCACCGCCTCGGTGGCGCGGGACAATTGCAGGCGGCTGTCATGGTCCACCAGAACCTGGCTGAGCTGTTCGATCCCGCGCAGCAACTGGGGTCGTGCATCTGCAGGTGCGACATCACCCGACAGCACCAGTTGCGCGATGTAGCAGACCCGTCGCACCGGCGTGTTCGCCTGCTCGGGGTGGATCGCATCGCGCAGGCGCAGGATATGGGCGTTGGGCGTAACGATCGCCAGGCGCGAGCGCCGGTCGCCGTTCTCGATCACCGCGCCGTTGATCAGGACGCGTTCGCCCGGCGAGAGCTTGAGGACGAGTCCGCTCATGCGACGGCTCCTGCTGCGCTGTCTGCGGTGGTTTCGGTGGCGCCGCGCAGACCGCGCAGCACGGCGGTGTTGATGTCGACCAGCGGGCCGACATCGGCGCCGTGCGACAGCACGCGGGCGCTGTAATTCGCCGTGAACTCCGCCAGATAGAACAGTTGCGCGCGCAGTTGCGGGGGCAATTCGTTGCCCGGCAGCGCCACATCCGCGGCGAGCGCGGACCATAGCTGGCGGTTTTCGTGCAGCGCGCCGGCGAGGGCGGGAAAGCCCGGGCGCCCCGCCTTTGCGGCGGATCGGAGCCGGGCGGTGATGCGCGCGATCACGTCGTATTCGATGGCGCGGGCGGTCCGTGTCGGCGCGGTCACCGAGCCGTAGGCCGAAGCCGCCGGGGCAGGGAGGGTCATTCTGGACTCCTTGCTGGAAGGGGCGCGGCGGATGACGGGGCGCTTCCGCGTCCCGGTCCGGGCGAAAGATCAGGGCCGGGGGCGCGACACCCCCGGCCCGAAGACGGATCAGCGGAACAGCGACAGGATGTTCTGCGGCTGCTGGTTCGCGATGGACAGCGACTGGGTCGCAAGCTGCTGCTGTACCTGCAGGGCCTGCAGCCGGGCCGAGGCGGCCTCCATATCCGCATCGACCAGCGTGCCGATGCCGGCGCGCAGCGAATCGACCAGCTTGCCCACGAAATTGTTCTGCGTCTCGATCCGGCCCTGGGCCGAGCCGAAGGATGCGGAACTGTCGATGGCCCGTCCGATCATCGATTCGATGTTGTCGAGCGCGGCGCGGGCGCCGGCTTCGGTGGTGACATCGATCCCGTCGAGGCCGAAAAGCCCGCCAGAGGCCTGTCCGCCGGCATTGCCGATGGCGCTGAAGCCCACGCTGGCCTCGCTGTTGTCGATCTTGAGTTGCCAGGCGCCGTTGGCGTCCTGATCCACCTGCGTGGTGATTCCGTCCATGCCGGCCGCGTCGATGGCGGCCTTCAGGCCGCGCGCCACATCCTCGAAGTTCTGGCCCGGGCCCGCCACATAGTCGAAGACCTGGCTGCCCACCGACACACGGTAGCCATCGCCGTTCTGAACGCCGGCGGTGCCGCTGAAGGTGACGTTCTGCGCCCTTTCGTCGATGGACCCGCTGGCGAGCGTCACCGTATCGCCGTTGAGGTCGGTGATCTGCGTGCCCGCCGCATCGCCGGCGAGGTTCGAGACGCCGACATTGACGCCTTCGAACCCGCGTGTGGAGGTGACCGTCAGGACGTTGTTGACTCTGCTCGCGCTGATCCCGTCCAGTTGCAGCGCGTTGATCTGCCCTTCGAAAAAGGCGGCGGCATCGTCCTGATCCAGCCCCGTAGCGCCTTCGAAATCGATCTGCACGCCGTCGACGGTGAGCCGCGCCATCAGGCCCGCGGTTGTATAGGCACCGGTGTTGAAGGTGATCGCCGCGGAGTTGCCGGTATTGGTGATGGTGCTGTCGCTGGCCTGGGCATTGGCGTTGAGCGAGGTGCCGCCGGTGTTGAAGACGCCCGCGTCGGTCGTCAGATCCTGCCTGGCAACGCTGATCTGCGATGCGGTCACGTTACCGGAACTGTCGCGGTCGAGCGAGGACAGCACGTTGACCGCATCGGTGCCCTTCACGATGTTGAGCCCGTTGAACTGGGCCGCATTGACCACCGATTCGATCTGGTCGCGCAGGGCGGCGATGTCGGTCTGGATCTTGGAGCGATCGACGTTTTCTTCCTGCGCGGCGACGATCTTGCCCTTGATGTCGGTCAGAAGGTCGGTCACCGTTTCGGCGGCCTGACGGCCGACGGCCACGCTCGACAGGCCGAGCGACAGGCCGTCGGATATCCCCTTGAAGCCCTTCACGTCCGAATCCATCACCTTGGAAATGGCCCAGACCGCGGCATTGTCCTTTGCCGAGGCGACCGATTTGCCGGTGGAGATCTCGTTCTGCGTCGTGTTCAGGTTGGCGTTGACAGACTGCAGGGTCTGCAGGGCGACCATTGCGCCCGTGTTGGTCAGAATGCTCGACATAGCAGGCATATCCTTGATGTTGCGCGCTTTTGCGCTCGTTGCGAAAGCGTGCCCCTTGGGCACCAGAAAGGGCGTTCTAGCCGTCGCGCGGGGGCGCTTTGCCCCCTGCGTCACCCGGTTCGGGATGCCGGGTCAGACTGGCCGCGATTCCCTAACCCGAGGCTAAACGCCAAGCGTCGTTTTGGTCGGATTTGAGGTAAACGCGGCTCAAGCCCGGCGCAGCGGGCCGCGCGATGTGTCCTGTAGCAGCGCGCTCTGGCCCGCGCTGTCATAGGTGCGCAGGCCCTCGCCCGCGCGGGCCACGGCGCCCAGCCGCTCCATCGCGGCGGCGACACCGCCGCGGGCCGCTGCAATCAGGCTTTCGTTACGCTTCGCCTGCCGCGCGATCCGCCGCAGAAACGCGTCATCGGCCCCGGCCAGCGGTGTCGCCGCCGCGATGACGGCCTCTTTCATCGCCACGAGGGATTCGAGGCGATCGAAGTCACCTTCCCGCAGCGCACGCCCCTCCTCCTGGAGAAGGTCGAGCATTGCCGCGGCCGCGGCATCCGCCTCAGCCGGCATGGCCCCGGCCTTTCAGCGCATTGAAAATTGCTTCCGAAAGCCCGATGCCGCCGCGCGCCACCATGGCTTCAGCCCGCAACTCCACCAGAAACGAGGCGAACTGGTCTTCGCCCGCGCCCCCGCCGAAGGACGCGCGCGGGGTGCCATCGCCCGCGGCTTTCAGCATCTCGGCCAGAAACGCAGCCTCCAGTTGCTGCGCAGTCCGGCGCAGCGCGGCTGCATCGTCCGACGGGCGCGGTGGCGCATGGGCGCCCGAGGCCGGGGCTGGGGGGGCGACGGGCGGTGTGATCATCGAAATCTCATCCTTTCTTGTCTGCTCCGGGGGAGTTTCGCCAATCTCGGTAAAGAAGTCGTAACGCATCGCGCCGAGGATGCCGCCAAGACACGGAGGTGCGGTTACGATGATCGAGGCGACCCAACCCATCAGGATGGCTGCGCGCGGGGACGCGCTTGCGTCCGCCCCACCCGGAGCCGCTCCAACTGGACAGGGGCAATTGGCAGCGGATTTTGCCGATATCCTCGGGCAGGGTGAGGCGCTTCCAGATGCCGGGCGCGATGGCCTCGCGGCCCCGCCCGGGGCGGAGGA
>SKUV01000040.1 GCA_007129775.1 Paracoccaceae bacterium
CTCAGGGATGCCCGTATTACAACCGAAAGCTGGCACGAATTCCTTGACGACTTCGTCCACGACGCAGAACTCGTCGCCCGCATCAAGGCCCAATCACCGCGGTAACAACCGACCGGTTACGAACTGACGGCGACCTCAGGCGGATAGGGGGTTGTGGGAATTAGGGAACAAACAACCGGCCTGACCCTCTTTCTTCTTTTTCGTCCATTACTTATCCCAATTTCCCCACCGGTAACGATCACAACCCCGAAGGGGTAGGAACCGGGGCGAAAGGGCGCCGGGACCGGGGGTTTGCGGCAATAAGGGAAGGGTCCGGGGTGGCTGGCTGGGGTGGTAGGATTCGAACCTACGGTACACGGTACCAAAAACCGCTGCCTTACCACTTGGCTACACCCCAACTCGGCGCGTGTTTACTCAAGGGGCCGGGGGGTCGCAAGAGCAAATCCGCAGGGGTGCGCGGGCTGCGCGCGCGGCCTGCGCCGCGCCCGTGCCATCCCGGGCGCTCAGGCCGAGACCTGTTCGCGCAGGATCGCCCCGGTCATCGCCACCATCAGGTAGAGCCCGGCGAAAATCAGGAAGGCGAGCACTGAATTCTCGAAGGCCCTCGGATGGCTGGCCTCGTCCGGGGCGACGGGATTGACGCCCAGCGAGAGGTAGCGCACCTGACGATTCGCCTCCACCCGCGCGCTTTCCAGTTGCTGCATCGCCTGCGACAGCATCAGTTGCCGCGTCTGCACATCGGCCTCGGCCATGATCAGTTCCGACGATATCCGCGCCAGCGAAGCAGAGCCGTCGGCGCCTTCGGTCAGGCGTGCGCGCAGGCTCGCGATCTCGTTTTCCAGATTGGCGATCCGGCGTTGCAGCGGCTCCACCCGCGCGGGGTTGGGGCGGGGGTTGGCAAGCAGCTCCTGCAGCGACAGACGATCACGCGTCAGTTCGGATTCGAGCGTGGAGATCTGTGTGGTCAGCAGCGAGACCTCCACATCCCCCGACAGCACGCTGAAGCGTTCCTGCAAATCGATCACCCGCTCGCGCGCCTCGCTCATCCGGGCTTCGGCCTGATCGAGCCCGGTGCGCGCGCCGGCCATCTGATCCTCGCGCAGCCGCTGGGTCATCTGGTCCACCTGTTCCTCGGCATAGGAGATGAGCGCGCGGGAAAAGGCGGCGCTGGTCTCCGGGTCTGTGGCGCGCACCTCCATCCGGATCAGGCCCTCGGTCGGGTCATAGCCGATCTGCACCACGCGGCTGTAGAGGCGATAGGCGGCCTCCAGCGTGGCGTTTTCGGGCAGTTGCAGCAGTGGATCGAGCCCCGGGGCGCTGAAATGCGCGCGAAAGCCCAGATCGGTGTCCAGCCGACGCATCGCCTCGCGCGACTGCAGATAGCTCTGGACTGTGACGGAATCCTGCGATGTCGCGAGCGCCGTGCCGGAAAAGAGCCCGCCGACGCCGCCCGGGGCGGAGGGCGATTCGGCCGTCTGGATCACGAATTCCGATTGCGTGGTGTAAAGCGGTGTCGCGACGAAATGATAGAACCACGCGACGATCAGCGTCGGCAGCAGCACGAAAACACCGAGCCGCGTGGCCAGCAGCATCAGCCGCCGGCGCCTGCGGCGGGCGATGTCGATCTGGATGTCGCGGATATCCTGTGCCTCGGTCCGGACCGGGCCGGGCGGGCGCGGCTGATTGACCTCGGTGGAGGGCGGGCGCGGTGCGTCGGTGGTCGCGGGCAGGTTCGTGGTGCCGCCATCGGCCTTGCCCGCGGTTTCGCTGACCACGAGGTCGAGCATGGTCGAGCGTTGGAACGGGTCGATCCCCGCGCGGCGCAACAGGCGCACCGCCTCGAGATCCGAAGTCGCCGCGATGCCATGACGCTGGGCCACGCGCCGGGCGGTGCGCAACTGCCGGCCGGTCAGCCCCTCGGCCCGGATCGCGGCGATCTCTGCCGCCACGCTGTCAGGCGCGTCCGCGTGGCTGGGGGTGCCCGCCGCGCCGTTGTCGGCGCCCCTGTCCGCGCCCTTGTCCGCGCCTGCATCCGGGGCGTTGCCCTGCATGGCTGTGTCATCGACGCCGGCGGAGCCCTCTTGCCGGGCCACGGGCCGCGGCCCGGATGCAGGCGCGGGCTGTGCCGTGCGGTGTTCGGCATCCGGCCCGGCCCCTGCGGAGGCGCCGGCCGCTTCTGCGGGCTTGTCGGCGGGCGGTGCGGTGCCGTCGCTCGTGTCCTTGCGGCGGATGCGGAACCGCTTAATGGTGGGTTTCATAGTCATAAAGCGCTTTCGCTTCTTCGAGGGTGTCGAACATGTGCAGCCGGCCGCCGCGCAGCACGGCGGCCGAGCGGCAGAATTTCTCCAGCGTTTCGGCTTGATGCGAGACGACGACGACGGTCGCGTTTTCCAGCCGCTCGCGCAGGATCTTGCCGGCGCGGCGGTTGAAGGTGACATCGGTGGTGGCGGGCATGCCCTCGTCGATCAGGTAGATGTCGAATTCGATCGCCAGCATCAGGGCGAAGCAGAACCGCGCGCGCATGCCCTGGCTGTAGGTGCCCACGGGCATGTCGAAATACTCGCCGATATCGGCGAGCCAGCGGCAGAAGGCCTCCACATAATCGGGGTCGAGGTTGTAGAGCCGGGCGATGTAACGGGCATTCTCGGTTCCGGTGTGGCGGTTGACTACCCCGCCGATGAAGCCCAGCGGAAAGGAGATGCGGCAGCGCCGCCTGATTTCGCCCTCGTCGGGTTTTTCGAGGCCGGCCATCATGTTGATGATCGTGGTCTTGCCGGTGCCGTTGGGCGCGAGGATGCCCAGCGAATGGCCCAGATCGACCCGAAAGGAGGCACGATCAAGGATGACCTTGCGTTGCGCGCCGGTCCAGAACGATTTGCTGACCTTGTCGAATTCCAGCATCTGCGGCGCTGCCTCGGGCGGGGGCCGGTTCGTCCGGCCGGTCTTCTGCTTGGGACAGAAGGGTAAACAATCAGTTAGGCCAGATTATGGCGGGGCCGCGGGGCGTTTGGCAATGCGGCACAGCTCGAGTCCACGCGATGGTGACCGCGTGACCGGGCCACGGCCGGTGTCGTCCCGTCTGCCCGGAGCAGCGCCTTCGGGCCGAGCACGGGGGGCGCTGGCCGCTGCGCGAACGGGTCCCGCGACCGTATCGGCCTGAAAACCGGGGCTTTGCCGTCGCTTGGCGCAAAGTGATTTCGGCTGTTCGCCGGCGCCGGGTTTTCAGCCGGCCTACCGCCGGCGGCCCGGGTGCGGGCCTTCGGCTGAACGGCCGGACCGTATGGCGCCTGCCGCGGCTCGGGGCGGCAGGACGCCGGCGTTGTCACGCATTCAGTCGTATCGGCGCGGATGGGGCGGGCAGGGCGGCGCGAAACCCGTGTTCGCTCCGGTCGAACGGGAAGTGTTTGCTTACGCTGCCACCAGTCCCTACCCTCGGGCGACCGAAAACGGAGTGCCCCGCATGAGCTGGAACCCGACACTTGACCCCGGCTGCCCCGCCGATATCGACGTTGACGCGATCGAAACCCTGATCGTGCCGCGGGCGCGCGACCTCGGCGGGTTCGAGGTCCGCCGCGCCCTGCCGGCGCCGAAACGGCAGATGGTGGGGCCCTTCATCTTCTTCGATCAGGCCGGCCCGGCCGAGTTCCTGACCGGCCAGGGCATCGATGTCCGCCCGCATCCGCATATCGGTCTGGGCACCGTCACCTATCTCTATCGCGGCAGTTTCCATCACCGCGACAGCACCGGCGCCGATCAGATCATCGAGCCCGGCGCGCTGAACTGGATGATCGCCGGGCGTGGTGTCACCCATTCCGAGCGCACGCCGGAGACGGCGCGCAAGGGTCCGTCCAGCCTCTACGGCATCCAGACCTGGATGGCGCTGCCCGAGCGCCATGAGGACGACGCCCCCGCCTTCGAGCATCACGGGCGCGAGGCATTGCCCGAGATCACCGACACCGGCATCACCGCGCGGCTGATCCTGGGGACGGCCTATGGCGAACGCGCCCCGGCGGCGCTGCATTCGGAGACCTTTTACCTCGATGTGGTGCTGGAGCCCGGCGCGCTTTTCCCGCTGCCCGACGATCACGAGGATCGCGGGCTTTACATCACCGAAGGGTCGGTCAGCATCGCCGGGCAGCGTTTCGAGGCCGGGCAGATGATGGTTTTCCGCCCCGGCGACCGGATCACCGTGCAGGCCGGCGCGCAGGGCGCGCGGCTGATGGCGCTGGGCGGCGCCACCATGGGCGGGCCGCGCTACATCTGGTGGAATTTCGTCGCCTCCTCGCGCGAACGTATCGAGGCGGCGAAAGCGGAATGGCGCGCCGAACGCTGGGGCGAGGGCCGCTTCGACCTGCCGCCCGGGGATCGCGGGGAACATATCCCGCTGCCCTGAGGCCCCGGCCCGGGCCGACTTGCCCCTGTCCGGAGGCTGGTCGGTTCACCCACCGAAGGCCCTCGGATCAGCGCGCCCGATAAGGTCGCGCAACAATGGCGCAAGACACTGGCGGGCGGCATCGTGAACGGCGCGGCCCGCGGCCGGACCGCACCGCCCCCGAGGCAAGGCCGCCGCCGCTCATGGTCTCAGAGGCCACGCCGCACCCCGCGCCAGCCTTGCCGTCCGTCCGGACCGTCTGCCGCTGCGGTTGGTGCAGCCTGCATCGGCATCATTTGAAGACACGCTCGGGGTCGAGGTGCAACTCGATCAACAAAGGGTCGGTGCGGGCTGCGATGGCATCGCAGGCGGCATCCAGATCGGCATCCTCGCGCACGCGCCGGGCACAGGCCTGAGCCTCCATGTTCATGCCAGACTGTCCGGTCGAAATGGGGGTCAGTTCAGGCCCGACATGAGGTGTCAGCGCCATGCGTCAGTAGCGAATTGTTCGCCAGATCGATCCCGACCTTGATGATATCCGAGTTGACCGCTCGCCATAATGGTTCCTCGCAGACTCACCTTGGCACAACCTCACCTTGGCATATCGATTCCGTCGAGGGCGGTCACATGATCAGAGCCTCGTGGGATGAGTCTGTGAGGGGAAAGGAACCTCGGCCATCAGCCGATTTTCACAGCAGAGCCGCGATCGCCCCTCTTCATCGCAAGTTGAGTTCTGAAGCGCATTCGGGAGGGGGCACGGACATGCTGCTCTTGTCTTGCCTGGTCCGCCGCATTCCGCGCCCCTGCGCGTGGATCAGGTTCGCGGGGGCTGGCCCGCCGCGGGATCAATATCGCCGAAGAAGGCAGCCATGCGGCCAAGGGCGGCTGCGGCCGTCCCGGCCTCCATCAACGCGGCCATCAGCGCATGCAGTGCCCGGTTGTACACGTCCAGCGCGACGTCCGGTGCGTGGCAGATCACGCGCAGGACGCGCCAGTGGATTGCGCTGATTGCCTCGGCGAGCACCTGATCGTTGACCAGCGCGCGGATGACATCGGCGAGCCGCGCATGAAGGGCAAAACGCTCGGTCGCGTCGGGGCCGGTGGCGCCCCGGGTGGCCAGCGATACCTGCATCGCCGCGA
>SKUV01000413.1 GCA_007129775.1 Paracoccaceae bacterium
CGAAGGCGCGCACGATCCGCTGCATCGCCTCGTTGAACACCAGTCCGATGATGCGTTGCAGAATCGGGTTGCGCATCTCGAAATCCACGTGGAACTCCACCTCGCAGCCGCTCTCCCCGGTCTCGCGGAAGACCCATGTGGAGCGCATGTAGCGAAACGGCCCGTCGATATATTCGGTGTCGATCCGCCGCCGCGCGTGCCACAGCGTCACCCGGCTGCCGAACCGTTCGCGGAAGACGCGGAAGGAAATCACCAGAT
Organism: Paracoccaceae bacterium; assembly: GCA_007129775.1. Taxonomy (GTDB): domain Bacteria; phylum Pseudomonadota; class Alphaproteobacteria; order Rhodobacterales; family Rhodobacteraceae; genus Rhodobaculum. The sequence goes on from SKUV01000413.1 coordinate 259, forward strand.
CGGCCTCCATCACCTCGCCCCCGTCGAAGGGCGTGCGCGACCGGATCCGGGCGGCCGCGTTCCACGGCAGGAACTCCGGGTATGCGGCGACATCGGCCACCAGATCGAACATTTCCTGCGCGCTGTAGGGCAGGCGGCGCGTTTCGTGATGAATGGGCATCGTGGCGTTCGTTCCGGGGCGGGTTTGGCGGGTGACAGACGTGCTGCTTTTCGGTAATGGGTGCGGCGAAATCAAGGGGGCCTCATGCCGCAAGCCGACCCGATGCCGCAAGACCGCACCGCCGCCGCCGCGCCCGCACCGCGCTATGTCATCGACGAGATGATCTCGGCCAAGGCCATCGCGGCGCGGGTCGAGACGCTGGCGCGCGAGATAACGGGCCATTTCCGCGACACCGAAAAGCTGGTGGTGGTGGGCCTATTGCGCGGCTCTTTCGTCTTCATCGCCGATCTGGTGCGCGAATTGCCGCTGCCGGTGGAGGTGGATTTCCTCGAAGCCTCCTCTTACGGCGACGCCATGACCTCCTCGCGCGAGGTGCGTATCCTCAAGGACCTGCGCGGCGAGATCGCGGGCCGCGACGTGCTGGTGGTGGAGGATATCGTGGATACCGGCTTCACCCTGCAGCATGTGATGGCGCTTTTGCGCTCGCGCGGGCCGCGGCGGCTGGAGATCTGCGCGCTGCTCGACAAGCCCTCGCGGCGCGAGGTCGACATCCGCGCCACCTGGACCGGCTTCGAGATCCCCGATGAATTCGTCGTGGGCTACGGCATCGATTACGCCCAGCGCGACCGGAACCTGCCCCATATCGGCAAGGTCCGCTTTCTGGACTGAGCGCGGCGCCGGGTGGCGCGGCCCGCCCGCGCATCGGGCGGACACGAAGCCGTGAACGCGCCGGCACGACAGGATGATTGACCCGTCGTCGTTGCGCGATAGCGTCGGCGCATCGCATTCATCGAAAGGATCTCCCCATGTTTCCGCGCATCGCATTCGCCGCCACGCTGTCGCTCGCCCTCGGGGCAGGGGCGGTCGCGGCGCAGGATCTCGCCGATCAGGTCGGCGCCCGGCAGGGGCAGTTCAAGCTTTTCGCCCTCAACCTCGGCACGCTGGCGATGATGGGCACGGGCCGCGCCGAGTATGACGCCAGGGCCGCGCAGGCAGCCGCCGACAACCTAGTGGCGCTGTCGGGGCTGGATCAGCGGGCGCTCTGGCCCGCGGGCTCCGATTCGGGCGCGATCGACGGCACGAGGGCGCTGCCGGCGATCTGGGACAATCCGGAGGATTTTGCCGCCAAACTCGTGGCGCTGAACGCCGCCGCGGTCGAAATGGCCCGTGTGGCCGGCGACGGCGCCGATGCGATCGGGGGCCAGTTGCGCGGGCTGTCGGGCACCTGCAGCGCCTGCCATCAGGCCTATCGCGCGCCCCAGTGATGCACCGCGCGGGGCGGTGGTGATGCGGCAGCGGGCGCCGCTGGTTCTGGCGGCTGTGCTGGCGATGCTCGCCGGCGGGCTGTTCTGGCTCAGCCGGCCGCAGCCCCTGCCGGCGACGGCCTTCGCCGCGCTTGCCCCGGGCGATCCCGAACGCGGCGAGGCGGTGTTTCACGCCACCGGCTGCGCCGGCTGCCACGCCGCGCCCGGGGCCAGTGGCGCGGCGCGGCTGGTGCTGTCGGGCGGGCGCGCCTTCGCCACCGATTTCGGCACCTTCCGCGCGCCCAACATCTCATCCGACGTGGCCCATGGCATCGGCGGCTGGAGCCTGCCGGAACTGGGCAACGCGCTTCTGCGCGGTGTGGCGCCCGACGGGCGGCATTACTATCCGGCCTTTCCCTATGTGGCCTATGCCAGGATGGCGCTGCAGGATGTGGCGGATCTGCATGCCTTCCTGTCGGACCTGCCCGCCGACGCGACCCCGAACGAAGGCCATGACCTGCGCTTTCCCTTTACCTTCCGGCGCGGCATCGGGCTTTGGAAGGCGCGCTACATGGATCGCGGCTGGGCCGTGGCGGGCGATCTGCCCGAGCCCGCCGCCCGCGGTCGCTATCTGGCCGAGGCTCTGGCCCATTGCGGCGAGTGTCACACCCCGCGCGACCGGTTCGGGGGTCTTAATCATGCCCGGTGGATGGCCGGCGCGCCGAACCACTCGGGCGACGGGCGCATCCCAGGCATCACCCCGGCGCAACTGGGCTGGGACGCACAGGACATCGTGATCTATCTGAGCACCGGGCTCACGCCGGATTTCGATGCGGCGGGCGGCAGCATGGCCGATGTGGTGGACAACCTCGCCGGGCTCGCCGAGGCGGAACTGGAGGCAATCGCCGCCTATCTGCTGATCCTGCCGGACCCGCGGCAGGACTGACGCAGACGTTGACAGTCGGGCATCCGGCATCATCGCAACGCAAGGGCAGCGGATCGCCGCGGACCGCCCCGCCCCGCGCCGCGCCTCGCTGGCTGCCGAAGAAGTCCCCCGCCCACCCGTCCCGACAATCGAGCCCGGGAAACCGTTCTGCACCACGCCTGCCACAGGTTCCGCCCGGGCGCCCGGTCATCATCGGGGCAGCGCCATCGGAGGGGCGCGGCCCGGCTCAGCGCCAGTCGAAGAAGTCCTTCGGCGCGCGCGCCAGCAGACGGCGGGCCAGTTCGCGGCCCAGTTCGGCGCCCTCGGCGATGGGCGCACGGCCCTCGTCCATCAGGCTTTCCGAACCGTCGGTGCGCAGGATCTCGCCACGCAGCCAGACCTCGCCATCCTCCAGCAGCGCAAGCCCGGCGATGGGCGTCTCGCACGAGCCGTCGAGTTCGGCCAGAAACGCGCGTTCGGCCGCCAGACGCTCGGCGGTCTGGCGATCGTGGATCGCCGCCAGCATCTCTTCCACGCGGGCGTCGCCCAGCCGACGCTCCACCCCGATCGCGCCCTGCGCGATGGCGGGCAGCATCACCTCGGGCGCAAGCGGCGTGCGCGCCACTTCGGTCATGTGCAGCCGGCAGAGCCCGGCTTCGGCCAGAAAGGTGCAATCGGCGACCCCGTCGGCCAGCTTGCGCAACCGGGTCTGGACGTTGCCGCGAAACTCCACCACGCGCAAATCGGGCCGGCGGTTGAGCATCTGCGCCCGCCGCCGCAGGCTGGACGAGCCCACCACCTGACCGGGCTGCAGATCGTCGATGGAGGTCACGGACAGCGAGACGAAGCTGTCGCGCGGGTCCTCGCGCGGCAGATAGCAATCGAGGATCAGCCCCTCGGGCTGCTCCACCGGCATATCCTTCATGGAATGCACGGCGATGTCGATGCTGCCGTCGAGCATGGCCTCTTCGATTTCCTTGGTGAACAGGCCCTTGCCGCCGATCTCCTTGAGCGCGCGATCCTGAATCGCGTCGCCCGTCACCTTGATCACCGCGACTTCGAAGGCCGCTTCGGGCAGATCGAAAGCGGCCATCAGTCGGGCGCGGGTTTCGTGGGCCTGGGCGAGCGCGAGGGGGGAGCCGCGCGTGCCGATACGCAACGGCCGATCCGGTGTCGGGAGCGAAGTCGTCATGTCTGCCTGATATCCCCCCGGATTTCGCCTGACAACGGCGGAAACCCCAGCGTCGCCCCCACCCGGCGCCCATTTGCGACGGGGGCGAGGGGATCGTCAAGTGTAAACCCCGCTTGACAAACCGGCGCCGGCTTGGGACGAAACGCCGAGCAGATGGAGCATCCTATGGCCAATCCGGACCAACCCGCCGCCGTCGCCGACGGCAAGACGATCCTGCGCGCACTGGCGGGCGAGGTACTCGAGGTGCCGCCGGTCTGGATGATGCGGCAGGCCGGGCGCTACCTGCCGGAATACCGCGCCACAAGGGCGCAGGCCGGCGATTTCCTGTCGCTGTGCTACAACCCCGAGCTTGCGGCCGAGGTGACGCTGCAGCCGATCCGCCGTTATGGCTTCGACGCGGCGATCCTGTTTGCCGATATCCTGCTGCTGCCTCAGGCGCTGGGCGTGGATCTGTGGTTCGTCACCGGCGAGGGGCCGCGGCTGTCCACGATCACCGATGCCGCCGGCGTGTCCGCGCTCAAACCCGTCGAGGCGATCGACGAGACGCTGTCGCCGGTCTACGAAACCGTGCGCATCCTGTCGCGCGAATTGCCGGCCGAGACCACGCTGATCGGCTTTGCCGGCGCGCCGTGGACGGTGGCTACCTATATGATCGCCGGGCGCGGCACCAGGGATCAGGCCCCCGCCCATGCCATGATGCGCGAGGCGCCCGAGGCCTTCGACGCGCTGATGGAGCGGATCACCGACGGCACGATCCATTACCTGTCGCGCCAGATCGAGGCCGGGGCCGAGGTGGTCAAGATCTTCGACAGCTGGGCGGGCTCGCTCAAGGGCGAGGCGTTCCAGCGCTATTCGCTGGAGCCCGCGCGCCGGATCATCGCCGCGCTCAAGGCCCGCCACCCCGAGACCCCCGTCATCGCCTTCCCGCGCGAGGCGGGCGATGGCTATATCGGGTTCGCCCGGGCCACGGGGGCCGATTGCGTGGCGCTGGACAATTCGGTTTCGGCCGACTGGGCGGCGCAGCATGTGCAAGTGGATGGCTGCGTGCAGGGCAACCTTGCGCCCGGGCACATGGTCACCGGCGGTGAGGCGCTGGTCACCGAGACGCGGCGGATCGTGCAGGCGTTCTCGAAGGGGCCGCATATCTTCAACCTCGGCCATGGCATCACCCCCGATGCAGACCCCGACAACGTGCAGCGAATGATCGACGCGATCCGCGGCTGACGGCGGCGGCAGGGAGGGGCAGTTCGCGCGCGGCCATCCGGCGCCCTCCTGCAGCGCTTCTCCTCGCAACCGCCCGCTGCCTGCCCGCGCGGTGAACAGCGCGTGAGCGGCCCGGGCAGCGGATGGCGCCCCTACCGCCCAGCCGCTTCGGCGCGGCTTGGTGCGCCGGTCGAGGTCTTCCGGATTTGGCCGGGATAAAGCGCCCCCCGCGGGCGTCGGCAGCGGCGGTCCGCGGCCATCCGTTGCCCTCTTGCCACCCCTCGCAACCGCCCGCTGACTGCCCGCGCGGTGCACGGCGTGCCAACTACCCGGGCGGCGGATATCGTCCCGGCGCTTACGCAGCCCCGCGGCAATGGCCGGATTGACCGCTCACCGCGGCTTTCGGCGGCACCTGCCCACCGCGACAGGCGCCCCCCCGGTGTCGCTCCGGCGAGTCGCTCCGGCGAGTCGCTCCGGCGAGTCGCTCCGGCGAGTCGCTCCGGCG
>SKUV01000257.1 GCA_007129775.1 Paracoccaceae bacterium
GGCGCGCGAGCACCCCCCTCGGGCCGCCCGCCCCGCGCGCCCGAGGGGGGGTGCCGTCGATCTGCCGCGCTTGCACAGGGCCACCCAAGGCGCATATGTCAGGGGCAACGAAGCGAGAGGCCCAGAATGCAGCATTTTTCGTCCCGACGTTCGACCAGCGCGCCGCGCGACCTTTTCCGCGACAGCCGCGAGGGCAGCGCACCGGCCCTCGGCGATCTGCCGCAATGGGATCTGTCGGACCTCTACCCCGCCCCCGATGCCCCGGCGCTGGCCGACGATCTGGCATGGCTCGAGACCGAATGCGCGGACTTCGCCGCCGATTACGAGGGCAAGCTCGCCGGGCTCGACGCCGCCGCCTTCCTGCGTTGTGTGGAGCGTTACGAGGCGCTCGACATCGTCGCGGGGCGGATCATGTCTTTCGCCGGGCTGCGATATTACCAGAACACCACCGATTCCGCGCGCGCCAAGTTCCTGGCCGACATGCAGGACCGGATCACCGTCTTCACCACCCCGCTCGTGTTCTTCTCGCTCGAGGTGAACCGGATCGACGACGCGGCCTATGAGGCGCTTTTCGCCGATGCCGCGCTGGGCCGCTACCGTCCGGTCTTCGACCGGATGCGCGCATTGCGTCCGCACCAGCTGTCCGACGAGCTGGAGCGGTTCCTGCACGACCAATCCACGGTCGGCGCCGCCGCCTGGAACCGGCTTTTCGACGAGACCATCGCCGGGCTGGAATTCATCGTCGGCGAGGAGGCGCTGAACCTCGAATCCACCCTCGATCTGCTGACCGACCCCGACCGCGCCCGCCGCGAGGCCGCCGCGCGGGCGCTGGCGGAGGTTTTCGGAGGCAACCTGCGGCTCTTTTCGCGCGTCCAAAACACGTTGGCCAAGGAAAAGGAGATCGAGGACCGCTGGCGCAAGATGCCCACGCCCCAGCACGGCCGGCATCTGGCCAACCATGTGGAGCCCGAGGTCGTCGAGGCGCTGCGCAACGCCGTGGTGGCCGCCTATCCGCGCCTGTCGCATCGCTATTACGCGCTCAAGGCGCGCTGGATGGGGCTCGACAAGCTGCAGGTCTGGGATCGCAACGCGCCCCTGCCGATCGATCCGCCGCGCACCATCGACTGGCCCACCGCCCGCGGAATGGTTATGGAGGCCTATGCCGGTTTCTCGCCGAAGATGGCCGAGATCGCCGAGCCCTTTTTCGAACGCGGCTGGATCGACGCCGCGGTCAAGCCCGGCAAGGCGCCGGGCGCCTTCGCCCATCCCACGGTGACGCCGGTTCACCCCTACATCATGCTGAATTACCTGGGCAAACCGCGCGACGTGATGACGCTGGCCCATGAACTCGGCCATGGCGTGCATCAGGTGCTGGCCGCAGGGCAGGGCGAGCTTTTGTCCTCCACGCCCCTGACGCTCGCGGAAACCGCGAGCGTCTTCGGCGAGATGCTGACCTTCAAGCGGCTCCTCGCCGCCGCAAAGACCCCGGCGGAGCGAAAGACCCTGCTGGCCGGCAAGGTCGAGGACATGATCAATACCGTGGTCCGCCAGATCGCGTTCTACGACTTTGAATGCAAGCTGCACGCGGCGCGTAGCGAGGGCGAGCTTACCCCCGATGACATCAACGCGCTGTGGATGAGCGTGCAGGCCGAAAGCCTCGGCCCGGTTTTCGAGTTCATGGAGGGGTACGAGACCTTCTGGGCCTATATCCCGCATTTCGTCCATTCGCCATTTTACGTCTATGCCTATGCCTTCGGCGACGGGCTGGTGAACGCGCTTTATGCGGTCTACGAGGACAATCCCGAGGGGTTTCAGGACAAGTATTTCGACATGCTGCGCGCCGGCGGGTCGCGGCACCATCGCGAATTGCTGGCGCCCTTCGGCCTTGATGCCTCCGATCCGGCCTTCTGGGACAAGGGGCTGAGCATGATTTCGGGCTTCATCGACGAATTGGAGGCGATGGAAGAGTGACGCTTCGGCAGCCGGCGCACCCGCGCTTGCGGGTGCCCGCCGCCGCAGGGACAGGCGCCGCAGGGACAGGCGCCGCAGGGACAGGCGCCGCAGGGACAGGCGCCGCAGGGACAGGCGCGAGGAGGCAGCCGATGCCCGACACAGGCGCAGATGCTCCGGGGCGGCCGCCGGATCGGGAGGAGGCCGGCGGCTTCGCGCTTGCCCGGCCGGACGGGTCGGAACCCAATGGAAAATACATCGTGCCCGGCCTGCAGCGCGGGCTCGGGGTGCTTGCGCTTTTTGGGCGCGACCGGCGGCGGCTGGGACTGAGCGAAATCGCCCGCGCCATGGGCATGTCGCGCTCGGCGGCGTTCCGGCTTGTCTATACGCTCGAATCCATGGGGCTTCTGCTGCGCGATACCGGTGACGACCGTTATGAACTGGGGCCGAGGGTGCTGGACCTCGGGCTGTCTGCGCTGGCGTCGATGGATGTGGTCGAAGTGGCAGAGCGGCCCTTGCGCGCGTTGCGCGATGCGACCGGCGGCACCATCCATCTGGCCCGGCGCGACGGGCGCGAGGTGGTCTATCTGCTGCGCTTTGCGGCACCGCGCGCCATGACCACCCATGTGGAGGTCGGCACCCGACTGCCGGCCCATGGCACGACGCTGGGCCGTGCGCTGTTGATGGATCATGATCGCGCCGCATTGGAGGCGCTCTATGGCTCCGACGCGGCGCTGCCGGCCTATTCGCCCAGCACCGCCCGGGATCTGGATGATCTGGCGGCCCAGCTTGCCGACGACCGCGCGCGCGGCCATGTCATCGGCCATTCGATCTACGAGGAAGGGCTCGACACGGTCGCTGTGCCCTTGCGCAACGCCGCCGGCAGGATCGTTGCGGCGATCTCGGCGGTGGGGTTCGGCCTGCTGTCAAAGGCGCCTTCGGGCCGCGAGGGATTGGTGCGCGCCCTGACCGAGACCAGCGACCAGATCGGCGAACGGGTCGTGCGCGACTGAACCACCGATTCGCGCGCGCCGCGCCGCCGAGGCACCGCCACCAAGGATGAGCGGGCACCGCCGGAGGCCCAGCGTGCCTTCTCCGGCCGGTGCGATGCGGGGTCCCCCGCGTACGGCGCGCCCGGCCAACCACCGCCCGGCCCTTCCCCTCGCATGGCCGTCGCATGACTGACGGCTTTTCGGCCCTCCATTGCGCTGCTTGCCTGTGCTGTCCGCGGGTGGTGGCGGGACTATGCCGTGTGTGATCGGCTTCGAGGCGGAAAACTGTTTTCACCGGGTATCTTCCACAGGAGGGCCCGGTCAGGAGGCGGGCCCCCTCTGCAGCCGGCGGGACCCGGTGGCGCGGCCTGTCGCGCCGATCCGGCCTGCAGATCGCACCGCCCGGCGTCGCCCGCGAACCGGATCCGGCCCGCGTTTTCGCAGGCCAACACGACGATTTGTCGCCCGGCCCCGGCCCCGCCTGACGGGCCCGGCGAGAGGGCGGCCCCCTGCGGACTTGACAGAAAGGTATCTTCTCCGTAACCTTTATTTCAAACATATGTTTTGCATGTCAAACAAGCAGGAGGACGACCCCATGAAACGCCGCAACTTCCTCGCCGCCGGTGCCGCAGCCGCCAGCTATCCGCTCATCGCCCCGGGCATGGGCATTGGCCGCCTGATGGCGCAGGAAACCGGGCGCATGATGTTCCTCACGCCGCAGGGCTTTTCGCTGGCTTTCTCGACGGTGATGTATGGTCGCACGGGCGGCTTTTTCGCCGCCGAAGGGCTGGATGTGCATGTGGAAGGCGGCCGTGGCGCGGCGCAGTCGATCCAGCTTGTCGCCGCCGATCAGGTGCAGGCCGGGCGCACCGGCGGGGCGAATTACATGGTCGCGCGGGTCGAAAACAACGCTCCCGTGCTGGCCTTCGCGACCATCGCTCAGGTCTCTCCGTTCTTCATGATCTCGCCCTCCGAAGACCCGATCCTCGAACCCGAGGATTATGTCGGCAAGGTCGTCGGCATGGCCTCGCTCGGCGGGTCGATGGAGGCGACGCTCGACCTGATGCTGCGCCGCAACAACCTGAATCCTGCCGATGTCCGGCGCGAGCGGGTGGCCGACACGCCCGCGGGCTTCGGCCTGATCGAGGCCGGGCGGCTCAACGGTTTCTTCGGCAACGTGAGCACCACCACGCGGCTTCTGGCGCAAGAGGATTTGTCGATCTCCGCCTCTCCGGTGCGCGACGGCATCCCCGGCCAGGTCTATGTGGCGACCGAGGAAAACCTCGAAAACCGCCGCGCCGAGTTCGTGGCCTTCACCCGCGGCTGCTACAACGCGATCCAGGACATCGCGTCGCGGGGCCGTGATCTGGCGCCGGTGATCGAGTCGATGCGCAGCGAATTCGACATCCCCGGCAGCGACAACCTCGAGGTCGCGACCGAAGACCTCTATGCCAACAGCCAGCTCTGGCTGACCAACGGGGTGGAGAACGCCCTGCGCTGCGACCCCGAGCAATGGGCCGAGGCGGTCAACCTGCTGGTCGAGGCCGGCTCGCTCAGCGGTCAGCCCGAAATCCCGCTTTACACCAACGACATCTGGGACGAGGCCAATGCCGGCTGAGGCGTTGCGCATGGCTCCTGCCACCGCTGCTCCCGGCCCCGACGCGGGCCGGGGCGCTGCCCCGATCGTCACCATCGCCGGCGTCGGCAAGACCTTCGGCGAGGGGGCCAAGGCGGTGGAGGCGCTGCGGGGGATCGACCTGTCGATCACCCCGGGCGAGTTCGTCGCCATCGTCGGACCTTCGGGCTGCGGCAAATCCACCCTGCTGCGGCTACTGTGCGGGCTGGACGAGCCCAGCGCGGGCCGCATCGAATGGCGTGACGGCGAGGCCGGGCGCACCTCGGTCGCATTTCAGGAACACCGGCTGCTGCCGTGGTATTCGGTGATCCAGAACATCCTTCTGCCGGCCACGATGCAGCGCCCCGCCCGCGCCGCCGACCGCGAGCGCGGCCAGCATCTGGCGCGGCTGGTGGGGCTAGAGGGGTTTCTCGATGCCCGGCCCGCGGCCCTGTCGGGGGGGATGAAGCAACGCACCTCGGTTGCGCGCGCGCTCTTTGCAGAGCCGGACCTTCTGTTGCTGGATGAACCCTTCGGCGCGCTCGATGCGCTGACGCGCGAAAAGATCACGGGCGACACCGAAGAGATCTGGCTGACCCAGCGCTTCACCGCGCTGCTGATCACCCATTCCATCGCCGAGGCCGTGCATCTGGCCGACCGTGTGGTGGTGATGTCGGCTCGGCCCGGCCAGATCACCGACATCGTCGATATCGACCTGCCTCGCCCGCGGGCCGAGCATATTTCCTCGCCTCGGTTCCACGAACTGGTGACCCGGATACGTGACATCCTTCTGTCGGGAGGCGGGCATGACTAGAACCCTGCGCCTTGGCATCCAGATCGGTGCAGTCGCCGCCTTTTTCGGCATCTGGAAAGCCTATGTGGAGCTTTTCAACGTCTCGCGGCTGGTGTTGCCC
>SKUV01000177.1 GCA_007129775.1 Paracoccaceae bacterium
CGCCCGACCGTCGCGGTCGTCGCGGCGCCCGCTCGGGCATCCGGCACCCGGGCGGGCGCGCATCGCTGTCATCTGGTCTTTTCCTCCCTCCGCCGCGTTGTCCGCGATCTGAGAAGGCGAAGCTAGCACCCGCCAAAACATAAATCAATAGAATATCAATTCGGCGCGGGGATCATATCGCCATGGCGCAAAAGGCGACCGTCGCAGCGCAGCGTCTCGCGCCCGTCGGCCGGCAGGATCAGCCGCAGATCAGGGGCCTGCAGCGCCAACTCGCCGCTGCGGGCCAGGCGCAGCGAAAGCTGCGCGCCTGTGCGCTGCAATTCCATCCGGCACAGGGCATGACGGCCCGACAGCGCGTCGGCATTGTCGCCCGAATCCTCATAGGCAAACGAGGTCCGCGCCCGCTGCCCCGGCGCCGGAAAGACCGCGAGCGCCCGGATCGCACCCGCCGCATCTGCCCGGCGCGCGCCCGCGCACCCCAGCGGCAGGATCGCGCCCGCCCGCACGAAGAGCGGCATCGTGGCCAGCGTCACCGGCAGGGTCAGCCACTGCCCGCCCGGGTGCCACATTCCTGCGTGATAGTCCCACCATCCGGCCCCGTTGCGCGGCAGATAGACGCGCCGTTCGGTCGCGCCCTTCTCCACCACGCTGGCCACCAGCAGATCGCCCCCCAGCAGGAAATCATCGCTGTCGGCAAAGCACTGCGCATCGTCCTCGTGATCGAGGAAGCTGGGCCGGATCATCGGTTCGGCCTCGGTGACCGCGCGCCAAAGGCAGGTGTAGAGATACGGCATCAGCCGATAGCGCAGCGCCATCGCCGCGCGGATCAGCGGCAGAACCTCCGGATGGGTCCAGGGCTCGGTCACCGATCCGTCGTCGTTCCAGCTATGGATGACAAACCGCGGATGCAACGCGCCGTTCTGCACCCAGCGCAGCAGCAGTTCGGCATCGGGCTGCGGGCCGGAAAAGCCGCCCACATCATGCCCGATATTCGATATCCCCGACAGCGCCAGGCCCAGCCCCATGCGGATGTTCCAGCGCAGGCTGTCCCAGCTGGTGCGGTTGTCGCCGGTCCATGTCTGGGCATGGCGTTGCAGCCCGGCGCAGCCAGAGCGGGTGACGAGGAAGGGCCGCCGCTCCGGCGCATGGGCGCGCTGCGCCGCCTCGGAAGCCTGCACCATCAAAAGGGCGTGCAGCGGCCGGATCAGCCCCATGTCGATGGGCCGCCCGAAGCCCGCGCAGCGGGCGTGATGATCCCAGACCTCGAATTCGTTGTTGTCGTTCCATGTGCTGCCCAGCCCGCGCGCCAGCAGCGCCCGGGTGACATTCTCGCGCCACCAGACCAGCGTGTCGGGATTGGTGAAATCCAGATGCGAGCCGCGCGCATCCCAGAAGACCGAAAGCTCCGGCGCGCCGGTTTCGCTGTCGCGGATGAAAAGGCCCTGTTCGGCGGCCTGCCCATAATGCGGATGCTCGGTCAGCAGGCAGGGCTTGATATTGGCGATCAGATGCAGCCCCGCGCCGGCATAGGCGGCGGCGAAACCTTCCGGATCCGGGAACTTGTCGCTGTTCCAGTTGAAGACATGGCGCTTGCCGCCGATAGAGGTATAGCCCGAGGACAGATGAAAGCTGTCGCAGGGGATGTCATGGTCCTCGAGCGCGCGCAGAAAGCCCGCCATCCGCGCCTGCGCATCGGGCGCATCGGTATAGGCCATGGTGGAGCCGGAATAGCCCAGCGACCAGCGCGGCGGAAAGGCCATGCCCCCGGTCAGCCATTGCTGCGCCTTGACCAGATCGCGCATCGCCGGCGCCCATGCGATGTAATAATCCAGATCGCCATCCTCGGCGCGAAAGGCGCGATAGGGGGCGTGGTAATTGTCCAGCTCGTTGCCCAGATCGAACCAGCAGCCCGCGAGCGTGTCGTAGAACAGGCTGAAGCTGCCCGCATCGGGCGTATGCGTTAGGGTGAAGGGGATGTGCTTGTATAGCGGATCGGTGCTGGCGGCGTCATAGCCCATGGCATCGAGGTTGCGCATCTCGAACCGCCGGCCGCTGCGCTCCAGCAGCCCGGCCTTTTCGCCGAGGCCGTAGACACGCTCGTCCGGGTGGCGGCGCAGGAAATGGCTGACCGCATGGCCGCGCCGGCCCAGCATGTAGGCGGCGGTGGGCCGGTCCTGCGCCAGATCATGCCAACACCCGTCCTTCTGCCGCGCCTGCCACGCGATCTGCAGGGGCTGGCGGATGATTGCGCGCAAGCGTTCGCCTTCCACGATCAGCCCGTCGGCGCCCTGCCTCACGGTCACATCCGGGCAGGTGAAGCCATCGAAGCTGTCGCGCGACCGCCCCTCGGGGGGCATGGTGCCGCCGGGGGCCACTGTCCAGCTCCGGTCGAGCCGCCATGCCCGGTCTTTCAGCAGCCGGACGCGGAACAGCGCAGGCCCCAGCGCCTCGATCCGCATCTCGTGGCGGCCCTCGATGTCCAGCCGCACGGCGGAGGGGCCGGTATCCGTCAGCCGCCAGCTATCGAGAATGCGCATGTGTCGGCCCCCGCCGCTGCCTTGTGACTCGCGAACCGGCCCCAGAAAGCGCGCCCTGTCAATGGCCCCGCAGCAGCGTGATGGCCTCCGGCCGCGCTATCCCAGCGGCACGCGGTGGCGCAAATGAAAGACGCCCGCCGCATCCTCGCCCAGGATGCACAGCGCATCGAGCATCACGGGGTCGGCCAGCGCGGGGGCGAAATGCGCCCGCGCCAGCGGCAGCAGCGCCGCGGCCTGCGCCTCGGTCAGCCGGTCGGTCAGGGTCATGTGAAAGCGGAAGGTGTCGAGCACATGGGGATAGCCCCATTGCGCCAGCAGCGCGCGCTGGCGCGGCGCCAGCGCGGAGGGGTTGCGCCGGGCGATCTCGGCCTCGGTCAGGGGCGCGCGGAACCGGTCGAGCCCCGTGACCACCTGCGCCGCGAGCGCATCGAGCGCCTTGGTATCGCCCCCAGGCATCAGCGCCAGAAACCCGCCCAGCCGGCGTGGCGCCAGCCCCTCGATCGCCACCGGGCGCAGCGCGCGGGCAAGCACCCGCACGCCCTCCAGCAGCGTCGCCTCGCCATGGCCCGCGGCCAGCCGGAACGGCGCCTTCAGAGTGGCGTGAAAGCCATAGCGCCGCGGCGCGACCGTCAGCCCGGGCAACATCGGATGCGGCTGCGGCAGCACCGCACCCGTCGCCACATCGCGCCCCAGCCATTGCGCCGCGGCATCGGCCAGCGCACCCGGGGCGGGGCAGAAATAGATGGCAAGGCGTTGCATCGCATCGCTTCTATACCAGACCCGGCCACCGAGACCATGTCTAACAGGCTGCCGAATAAGTCTTCCGCCTACCCGTCCCGACGAACGGGCCCGGGAAACTGTTCTGCACCACCCCTGCCACAGGTTCCGACCGGGCGACCGGGCACGTCCGCCTTTCGCTCCGGTTCGGATGGCGGAACAGGAACAGTTTCCTCGCCAGGGACTGCCCGGTTTCCTTTTTCAGCAGCCTGCTGACGGCTCATCGGCAATATCGGCCTGATCGCGCCCAGGCGCCATGCTCACGGGATCCGCCGGTGCAACCCCCGGCCCGTGGGGCGCGCGCTATCGCTGCGTCATCGAACGATGCACCGCCGCCATGCCATGTGCGACCATCTCGCTCACCTCGGCCGCATGGGCTTGCAGCGCCGCGACAGTGGCCGGGTCCGGGGATGTCTGCGTCACCATGATGCCAGTCGGGGTCGGCTCCAGTATCGTCTCGATCAGATCACGGTTGGCGAAGAGCACATCCAGCGTCGGGCTCTGGATCGGGACTTGCGGATCAAGACCCTCCTGAACGCGCAGGTTCATGCCCGCCACATGGCTGACGATCACCGCGGCCAGATCCGGATTGTCCGATTCCGTGATCGTCCGGATACCGTCGGGAAGGTTCGTCACGCTCCGGCTGATCTGATGATGGTTCATGAACAGGTCGCGCATTTCCGACACCTCTGCGGACGTCGTGTCGACACCCCGCAGCATGGCCATCATCCCGTGGCCGCCGCGCATCGCCTGGCCCATGCCGTGGCCCGAACCGCCCGCCGGCTGGGCGAGCACCGCCGCCCCCAGACCGGAGACCAGAGCCGCGGCGGCCACCATCGACAGAACCTTGCCTGCAATCCTCATGCTTTTTCCTTCATGGCTTGAAATGGTCATCACAGAGCGGCACCCGGCCGCCCCGTGAGCCCTGTTACGCAGCCCGCCGCGGGTTCCGTCGCGGATTTTCAAACCGGCGTCGGGATGGCATGACTGGCGGGCCGGGGCCGCAGCACCCTGCACGAATGCCGGCGCGGCGCAAAGAAGGAGCGGATAATTGGACGACGAAACCATTCTGGCCAATGCGCGCCTCGTGCTGCCCGACCGTGTGGTTCCCGGAAGCCTCGTTCTGCGCGCGGGCCGGATCGCGCGGATCGACACCGGGCCGGGGGCCGCACGCCGCCTGCCCGGCGCGGTGGATTGCGAGGGCGATCTGGTGATGCCCGGGCTGGTCGAATTGCACACCGACAATCTGGAACGCCACCTGCGCCCGCGCCCCGGGGTGGACTGGCCCCGCGCCGCGGCGATCGTGGCCCATGACGCGGAACTGGCCGCTGTGGGCATCACCACGGTCTTCGACGCGCTGCGCGTCGGCTCTCGCACCGGGTCGGGACGGGGCCATGACGGCGATGCCCGCTGGCTGGCCGACGAGATCCTCGCCGCCCGCGGCGCCGGGCTCTTGCGAATCAGTCACTACCTGCATCTGCGCGCCGAGATTTGTTCGGAGACGCTCTGCGCCGAGCTGGACCGCTTCGGCCCCGATGACCGGGTGCGCATCGTCAGCATGATGGACCACACACCCGGCCAGCGCCAGTTCGCCGATCTGTCGATCCTGCGTCGCTACATGCGCGGCAAGCACGGGCTGACGGAGGCCGAGTTCATGGCCCATGTGGACGCGCAGATCGCCACCGGCAACCGCGTGCGGGCGCGCCACGAAGAGGCCATCGTCAGCGCGGCGCGCACGCTCGGGGCGACGCTGGCCAGCCATGACGACACGACAGAGGCGCATGTTCGTGCCTCGGCCGGACACGGGGCGCGGCTGGCGGAATTTCCCACCACGATCGAGGCCGCACGCGCCTGCCTCGACTGCGGCCTTGTGATCATGATGGGCGCGCCGAACCTGATCCGCGGCGGGTCGCATTCCGGCAATGTGGCCGCGCGCGACCTGGCCGAGGCCCATGCGCTTCATATCATGTCGTCCGATTACGTGCCGGCGGCGCTGCTCGCCTCGGCGCTGATGCTGGGGGATATCTGGGGCGATCCGGCCCGCGGGGCCGCGACCGTGACGCAGGCACCGGCGCGCGCGGCGGGGCTGGACGACCGGGGCGCGCTGCTCGAAGGGCTGCGCGGCGATGTGATCCGGGTGCACCGCAGCG
>SKUV01000298.1 GCA_007129775.1 Paracoccaceae bacterium
AGCACCCGGGCGCGCGCTTCGGTCATGCGCCCGGGCAGGGCCGGGCCGGGCCGCAGGATGCGCCGCGTCGCCGGTCCCTCGCCAAGGCCCGGCGCGCGGGTGGCAAGCCGCAGCATCGCCGGCAGCGGCGTGAGCGTGTAATCGGCGGCCCGGGAAAGGAAATCCCGCATCTCTTCACGCATGGGCGGCACTTCGAGCACCCGGGTCACCGGGCGCAGCCGGTCCAGCGGCAGGCCGCTTTCGCCCGGCCCCCAGACCACCCCCAGCATCCGCCGCGGGCCCAGCGGCACCTCGACGAAGGCGCCGGCAAGGCAGCCGCCCTCCGGCGCGCGATAATCCAGCAGCCCCGGCCCCGCCCCGCCCATCGGCTGGGTCGTGACCACGCCCAGTCGCGTGCCTGCCTCGTAATGCCCCGGTCCGTCCGCCATCCCGCCCCTTCCGGTCAACCGCCCCTTAGGGTATGACCGGCGCCGACGGGGCGCCAGAGCAAGAGGTCGAGCCATGAAATTCTTTGTCGATACCGCCGATGTGGCGGCGATTGCCGAACTGAACGACCTTGGCATGGTCGACGGGGTCACCACCAATCCTTCGCTGATCCTGAAATCGGGGCGCGACATCATCGAGGTCACGCGCGAGATCTGCGGACTGGTCGAGGGCCCGGTCTCGGCCGAGGTCGTGGCGACCAAGGCCGACGCGATGATCGCCGAGGGCCGGAAACTGGCCGAAATCGCGCCCAACATCGCTGTCAAGCTGCCGCTCACATGGGACGGGCTCAAGGCCTGCAAGGTGCTGACGAGCGAGGGCCGGATGGTCAACGTGACGCTGTGCTTCAGCGCCAATCAGGCGCTGCTGGCGGCCAAGGCCGGTGCAAGCTTCATCTCGCCCTTCATCGGGCGGCTCGATGACATCACGCTCGACGGCACCGACCTGATCGCCGAGATCCGCACGATCTATGACAATTACGGTTTCGAGACCGAGATCCTCGCGGCCTCGATCCGGTCGGTCAACCATGTGCGCGAGGTCGCCCTGATCGGGGCCGACGTGATGACCGCGCCGCCCGATGTGATCCGCAAGCTGGCCAGTCATCCGCTCACCGATGCCGGCCTGCAAACCTTTCTTAAAGACTGGGAAAAAACGGGGCAGAAAATCCTCTGATCTTGGTCTATACTCCGCCCCGAGACCCGGAACGCAGAAGCCGGGCAGGGGCATGATACGAGGCAGGCATGGCGAACGCAGGACAGGCGGCAAAGGCGGTCAGCGAGGGAAAGCTGCGCGACACGATCCTTGCGGATCCGGGCCTTGTGCTGGACGATCCCGAATTGATGGCGGTGCTGCTGTCGGCCAGCGAACGCGCCATGGGAGCCAATATCGTCGACATGCGCGGCCTCGCGATGGAGCGGCTTCAGGCCCGGTACGACCGGCTGGAGGAAACCCACCGCGCCGTGATCGCCGCCGCATATGACAACCTGTCCAGCACCAATCAGGTGCACCGCGCGATCCTCGCGCTGCTCGACCAGTCCGGTTTCGACGGGTTCCTCTCGGCGCTGGACGGCGATGTCTGCACGATCCTGCGTGTGGATTCGGTGCGGCTGGTGCTGGAAACCGCCCAGCGCGGCGATGATGCCGCCCTGCGCCGCCTCGGCCATGTGCTGATGATGGCCGAGCCGGGATATGTGGCCCATTACATGAACGGCGGGCGCACACCCACAACGCGGCAGGTGGTGCTGCGCCAGTGCGACGGCGCGTCCGAGCGGATGCATGGCCAACAGGCGGGCGACATACGCTCCGAAGTGGCGATGCGGCTCGATCTGGGGGCGGGGCGGCTGCCGGGGATGCTGGTGATGGGTTCCGAAGACCCGCATCAGTTCAAGCCGGGGCAGGGCACTGACCTGCTTTCGTTCTTCGTCGGCGTTTTCGAGCGGCAGATGCGCCGGTATCTGTCCTGACCGGGCGCGGGCGATGAGCCTCGATATCTCCCTCGCCGCGCGTCAGGCGCTGGAGGATTGGCTGGCGCGGCTCTCGGCGCTCGAGGGCGCCAGCGCGAACACGATCAAGGCCTATCGGGCCGATGTGGCGGGGTTTCTGGCCTTCATGGCCGGGCATAATGGTGGCGGCCTGGGCCTCGGGCCTTTGCTGGCGGTCGGAGCCTCGGACCTGCGCGCATGGATGGCGCATGAACGGGGGCGCGGCGTGCAGGCGCGGTCGCTCGCGCGGTCGCTTTCGGCGGTGCGCAGCTTCTTTCGCTGGCTGGCCGATCGCGAGGGTGCGGAGGTGACGGCGGTGCTGTCGGCGCGCAGCCCGCGCCACCGGCGCAAGCTGCCCCGCCCGCTGGCCGAGGACGCGGCGCGCGATGTGCTCGAAACGGTGGGCGCGCAGGCGGCCGAGCCTTGGGTCGCGGCGCGCGATACCGCGGTGATCACCCTGCTTTACGGCTGCGGGCTGCGGATATCCGAGGCGCTGTCGCTGACCGGGCGCGACCTTGGCCCCGATGGCCGCCTGCCGGAGGTGCTGCGCATCACCGGCAAGGGCGGCAAGGAGCGGCTGGTTCCCGTGCTGCCCGCCGCACAGGAGGCGGTGGCACGGTATCTGTCGCTTTGCCCCCATCCGCCGGCGCCGGAGGCCGCGCTTTTTCGCGGGGTGCGGGGCGGGGCGCTGGGCCCGCGCCAGATCGCCCGGGTGATGGAAGCCACGCGGCTGCAACTGGGCCTGCCGCCCAGCGCGACGCCCCATGCCATGCGCCATTCCTTCGCCACCCATCTGCTGGCCGCGGGGGGCGATCTGCGCGCGATACAGGAATTGTTGGGTCATGCGTCGCTGTCCACCACGCAGGCTTATACGGCGGTGGACAGCGCCCGGCTGATGGAGGTTTATGACGCCGCCCATCCCCGGGCCTGAGCGCCCGGCTCGATCATCGCGCGCAGGTCTGGCAAAGGGGCGTGAAAGGCACGAGGTCCAGCCGCGCCTCGGCGATATCACTGCCGCATCTAGCGCAATGGCCGTAATCGCCCGCAGCGATCCGTCCCAGCGCCGCGTCGATCTGGGCAACCTCGGCCCGTGCGGCGGCCCCCATTCGTTCGAGTACCTCGTCATCCTCGCGCTCGGTCGCGCTGTCCTCCCAATCCTTGGATGTGTGCGAGTCAAGCTCCCGGTCGACCTCGGCCATCCGGGCCAGCAACTCCTCGCGCCGGGATTCGAGCTGGGCCTTGCGTGCGGCGGTATCGGTCATGTGCGCCTCCCTTTGCGGCCGTCAGGCTAGGATGGCCGACGGGCGGAAACATTGATCGGTGTCAAGGCACGATTGCCCGCAGCAGCGCGCCGCGCTATCGAAAGGCGATGAGCCACAGCCTGTCCCTGCGCGTCTATTACGAGGATACCGATCTTGCGGGGATCGTCTATTATGCGAATTACCTGAAGTTCATCGAACGGGGGCGCAGCGAATGGGTGCGCGGACTCGGGCTCGACCAGACCGAGTTGCGCGCGGGCGAGGGTCTTGTCTTCGCCGTGCGCCGGATCGAGGCCGATTACCTGCGCCCGGCCCGTTTCGACGACATGCTGGAGGTCACGACCGCCCCCGAGGGCCTGACGCCGGCGCGAATCACCCTGCTGCAGCAGGTCACGCGCGGCGCGGAGCTTCTGTTTTCGGCCCGTGTGACGCTGGTTTGCCTCGGCCCCGGCGACCGCCCGCGCCGTCTGCCCGAGGCGCTGCGCCGGCGAATGGCCACACTAGCGCAAAAAACCGCGCAATGACGCGTATGTGTTGGCCTTCCCCCTCATAAAAGGCTAGATTCCTCCGTAATAGAGCCGCCATTCAGGGGGCCATCAGTGAACGAGCAGGCAAATGGATACCGACACTCTTGGTGGCGCGCAGGAGATTGATTTCTCCTTGCTCGCCTTGTTCATGCGCGCCGATATCGTCGTGCAACTGGTCATGGTGGTGCTGATCCTCGCCTCGATCTGGTCGTGGGGCATCATCATCCAGAAATTGATCAACTATCGCCGCGCCCGGGCCGAAGCGGCCGCATTCGATGCGGCCTTCTGGTCGGGCGAGCCGCTGGACGAGCTGCACGAACGCCTCGGCCCCGAGCCTGTCACCCCCTCGGGTCGGGTGTTTTCCGCCGGCATCGCCGAATGGCAGCAAAGCCACCGGCAGGACGGCGGGCTGATCGCGGGCGCGCAAAGCCGGATCGACCGGTCGATGGATGTGGCCATCGCGCGGGAATCGCAGGTCCATGGCTCGAACCTCGGGATCCTCGCCTCCGTTGGCTCGGCCTCACCCTTCATCGGGCTTTTCGGCACGGTCTGGGGGATCAAGAACGCCTTCGAGGATATCGCGCTGGCACAGGATACCAACCTTGCCGTCGTGGCCCCGGGCATCGCCGAGGCGCTGCTGGCCACCGGGCTCGGCCTGCTGGCCGCGATTCCGGCGACGATCTTCTACAACAAGCTGTCGGGCGACAGCGATGCGCTGACCTCGGGCTACGAGGGCTTCGCCGACGAATTCTCCACCATCCTGTCGCGCCAGCTGGACGCCTGAGCCATGGCCGTGCATCTCATCGCCAAGGACGGTGGAGGCGGGCGGCGCGGGCGGCGCCGGGGGCGCACCAAGCCGATGTCGGAAATCAACGTCACGCCTTTCGTGGACGTGATGCTGGTGCTGCTGATCATCTTCATGGTCGCCGCGCCGATGCTGACGGTGGGGGTGCCGGTCGAACTGCCGCGCACCGCCGCCGGGGCGTTGCCGGCCGAGCAGGAAGAGCCGCTGACGGTCACCCTGACGGCCGAAGGTGCGGTGCTTATCCAGACGACAGAGATCGCGCGGTCCGAGCTGATCCCCCGGCTGCGCGCCGTCGCTGCCGAAAGGCGGGGCGACAAGGTCTTTCTGCGCGCCGATGGCGCCATTCCCTATGCACGGGTGGCGGAGGTGATGGGGGCGCTCAACGCCGGGGGGTTTCGCAACATCGGGCTTGTCACGGAAAGTGGCGGCCCCGATCTGGACGGATAGGCGGCAGGAGCCGCAGGCGATATGGACACGGGCCTCAAGATATCCGGCGTCGCGCATGCGGGGCTGATCGCCTGGGTGGCGGTGGGCGGATTGTTTTCCGCGTCCGACCGGCCCCGGCCTGTGGCGGTGACCGAGGTATCGCTGATCTCGGCCGAGGAATTCGCCGCGCTCACCGCGCCCGAAGCAACGCGGCCCGACCCGGTGGCGCCGCCGTCGCGGCCGGAGCCAGAGGCTGCGTCCGAACCCGACGCGCCGCCCGACCCGGCGCCGGAGGAAATCACCCCGCCCGATCCTGTGGTGCCGTTGCCGCCCGAGCCAGAGCCTGAACCGGAGCCCGAGCCTGAACCGCAGCCGGTGCTCCCCGAGCCCGAAGCCGTGATTCCGCCGCCGGTAACCGCGCCGGATGCCTCGCCCGTTCCGGCGGTGCGCCCGGCCGACCGCG
>SKUV01000356.1 GCA_007129775.1 Paracoccaceae bacterium
CGAACCGGTGCCGCCGATGATTTGAACGAGTACTCTATGGCTGTGTCGGAGGAAGACCGGCGCAAGTCCTTGCCCCCCTCGGATGCCCGCCGCATCCACAGCCAGTGTGCCGTCGCGCTGCTGGTGCGTTCGTTCAGGACGCTGCCCGGTTGCTTCCTGACCACCTCTCGGGCCCGGAACGGAGCGCGCGCCCCCGCGGAATTCAGCCTCGTACGGCCATGGCCGGGGCAATGCGCGCCGCGATGGCCACCGCTGCAACCGACAGCCCAAGGCACCATAGCCCCATTGCCAGCCCCTGGGCCGGGAACGCGATCCCCGCGTCGATCAGCACACCCGTCACCCCCGGCCCGATCGCCGTCGAAAACACCATGACCGTCGTTGCGAGTGCGCGCACCGAGCCAAGGTGGCGGGTGCCGTAGACCGCCGGAAAGAACGCTCCCCACAGCGACGACGACAGGCCCTGTGTCATCCCCACAAGCGCCAGCGTCACGAACCAGCCCGCAACTGTCTCGGCCGGACCGAGCAACGTCACGCCGAGGCCCGTCGGCAGAAGCAGGACGGGCAGCAGGCGGTGCGGTCCGAAACGGTCCGACGCCCAGCCCGCCACAAGCGCGAATACCACCGACATTGCGGCAAAGATCGTATAGCCCGGCGCCATCTGCCCAAGGGTCCAGCCCTTTACACCGGCAATATGGACCTGGTGAAAGAAAACCACCGTGCCGATGAACCCCGGCGTCAGCAGAATCGGCAGCAATGCGGGCGCCAGCCAGTGGCGCAGCACATCCGTCCGGTTCCAGTGCCGCCCGCCCATGCCGGGACTGTGCGTCACCGGGGCTGCGGATTGCGCCACCCGCTCTCGACCCGACAACGCCAGCACCGGCGCAACCGCCAGCACCAGAACCGCCGCCACCGTCACCCACACACCCTGCCAGCCGATGAGCAGCACCAGCGCCACCGCCAGCGGCGGCAGCAGCGCCTCGCCGACGGGATGCCCCAGATTGGCAAGCGACACGGCCCGGCCCCGGCGGGCGTGAAACCATCGCCCCATGGCGGTCATGGCAATATGCCCGAACATGCCCTGCCCGCAGAACCGCAGCCCCACCAGCGCCAGCCCCAACACCCACAGCGCCGGCGCAAAGGCAAAGGCCAGCGCCGCCACCGCAAAGGCCACGGCCATCAACGGCGCAAGCCGGGCTGGCGCCACGCGGTCCGCGACCCCGCCGCGCGCAAACAGAAGCGCCGCCGAGCCAAGTGTCGCCAGGGTGTAAAGCAGACCCCAGCCGCCGTCGGTCAGCCCGAACCGCTCCTGAACCTCACCCGCAAACAGCGAGATGAACCAGGTCTGCCCGAAAGCCGACGCGAAGGTCAGTAGGAATCCGAAGCCCAGCCAGCCCCGGTTCTCGACAAGAAATCGCAGCATAGACTGCGCCTATCACCCGGCGGCAGCGCTGACCAGACGGCTCACCGGGCGCAGCCGTTGCGACAGCATAGCGTGGGGGTCAAGGCCCAGCCGCTGCGAGCCGACAAGCACACCGCGAGGTCTCGCAGGAGCCGAACTCGTCTCGTGCCACCCGCAGCAGCGCGGAACGACAACCACGAGGCGGACGTCACGCCCGAAATCACCAGCGAGGGGGCCGGTTTTCGGGAGTCCAGCCGGAAGCCCGTGGACCCCGCCGCAGCGGCCAGTGCGGCGCGATGCTGCGGCGCGATTGTTGCCTCGGGCGTCAGCAGATAGGCGGTCCCGATCTGCACCGCCGACGCGCCGAGCATGAACGCCGCGGCGACCGCTGCGACGAGGTCCACTCCCCCGGCGCCTGCCATCGGGGCCTGAATGATCGGAGTCTCGACGCCAAGCAGATCCGTGATGCGCTGATCCGGCCACATGCCTTGTCCTCCCATTGCTGCGCGGGCGCCGAAAAGTGCCATGGTTTCGAAGGCGCCGGAAACCCCGTCTGGTTAGAGGCGCGGCTTTCGTCGCGGTTTCGGCCACCGATCGGCAGTCAGAACTCCGCCTGCTCGAGCAGAGATGGAGCTACCGCTACGGCATTACCTCAGAAACATTTTCCGGTTTCGACGAGCCGATAGACACGTCGGTGCTTTCTACGGAAGCAGCAATGTGCCTTAATGCGGCGCGCCGGTTGCGTTTGGCAAGTGGTCGCTGTTCCGCAGAAAGAATGCGTGCAGCTTTGGATGTTCGCGCTTGGGCTGGAAAGATGGGGATCAGGTTGTGTCATGGCTTGCTCCGCACTTGGAGCGGGCCCATCGGACGTGAAAAGCGCATGACCGGACGGGTGAGATGAAAAAAGCCATCCGCGCGACGGCGGCTGCGTTGGCGATGATCGCGGCGACCGCGCATCTTGCGTTCGGTGGCCCTGAAGACGAACAAGCCGGATCGACGGCGTCCGATAGGGCGCCCGTTTGCGTCGGCGATGCCGGCACGGCGCTGGATCGATTCTTGTCAGGATATGTCGAAGACCTTCGCACCCTGTATGTGACCCGCAATTTCGACGCGCGCCGCCTTGACGGAGTGGTCTTCGCGGGTATGGAGCCTGCGGTCTTTCACACCGCTGTGCGCACGCTCCTGGCACTGCAAGGCGAGGCGGCTTTCGTGGTGTTTCACCTCGATCCCACACGGATCTGCGCGTTCATATGGGCATCGACTTCGCTGGAAGGTGCGCCAGAGGGCTTTTTTGGCCTGCCGGAAGCCCCGGTCCGGTTCGCTTACGCGAACCGGCCGCTGGATCGCGAGGAATTCCTCGACGATGCCCGGCAGGCGGTCGAGACAATCGCCAGCCGCATCCCGCTGGGCGAAGCCCGGGCCGGCATCCGCGACGCGCCCGCCCAGACCGCCGAAATGCCCCGCGGCGCTACGCCGCTGCTCGCCGCAGGCACCTCGGCGGATCCACGTGAACTGCTCGGCCGGGTTGCCAGACAGCTCGCGCTGCCCGAAGTGACAAGCGCGCTGGATGCAACCCGGCAGATAACCCTGCACCTGCCTGGAGAGCTAGCCTTTCTCCCGTTGCTTGCCTTGCCGCTTGATGGGGACAGGCCGCTCGTCGAGACACATGCCGTCACGGCCATCGACAGGTTGACAGCGCTGCTCACGTTGCCGGGGATCAACGCTGACGCGGGTTTGTCGATCAACCGGGTGGGGGCGCTGCTGGACTGGGGACAGCGCGGGGACTACAGCCTGCGACTGATGACCTGGTCTCACGGCGCCGAGGATGGGATTGCGTTTCTGGGAGATCCCGAGATTCTGTCGCCCGCGGCTTTTGCCGGCTACAGATTCGAACCACTCCCCGGAGCGCGACAGGAGGCCGAAGAACTCGCCCGCCGCTTCGATGCGGAACCGGTCCTCGGCCCGCATGCAACCCGCTCCGCGATGCTAGACAGGCTACGCTCCAGCAGAGTGCTGCATTTCGCCGGACACGGCGTCGGCAGCGCCGAGGATCCGCTCGAGAACAGCTTTCTCGTCCTTTCCGATGGCCCGTTAACCGCCCGCGAAATCCAGGCCGAAATGCTGAACGAGGCGCTGATAGTCCTTTCGGCCTGCGACACCGGACGCGGCCAAGCTCTGGGGGCTGGCGTCATCGGCCTGGCGCGCGCCTTCCAGAAGGCTGGCGCTCTGGGCACCGTGCTCAGCTATTGGCCGGTCTCCGACCGGTCAGCGGTGCCCTTCATGCTGTCATTTCATGACGAGTTGACCCGGAATCCCCCTGCCGAAGCACTTCGAAGTGCGGCATTGCAGTTGCGACAAGACTATCCCCACCCGGCCGATTGGGCGGCGTTCGGCTATTTCGGAACGCCGCTGCTGTTGATTCAGTGACCGGGAATGCCCTGTTCATGCAGCGGCGGGCCACGGGGATGGTCCGGTTGACCTGCCACGGGATCGCTCCCCCACGGGCGACGAGAGTCCGGCCCGATTCGTGGCGGCCATGAACTCGCGGAGGGTCGCGCCGCCGTCAGCACGGAGCATGGCGATCACCGCCTCCTGCCTGGTGCCGCTGCGGCGGCGCAATGGTGTGACCTCGGGCGCCGATGTGGCGAAGGAACGGAACACGGTCGGCCTCCGGGCCGGTTCCGGGGACTGCCGTCAAGCCATGTCGTTGCGACCGCACTCAGCTGCCGAGGATCAGTTCAGCCGCCTTCTCCGCGATCATCATCGTCGGCGCCGCGGTGTTGGCCGAAACGATCCGCGGCATCACAGAGGCATCCGCCACCCGCAGGCCCGCCACCCCGCGCACGCGGAGTTCCGGGTCAACCACAGCGCCGTCATCCGCGCCCATACGGCAGGTCCCGACGGGGTGGAATACCGTGTTCGCATTGGCCCGCAACCACTCCTCCAGCGCCGCATCCGATCCGAAGTCCGCGGCACCGGGCGCCAGCGGCCCTTCGGCATGCTGCGCCAGCGCCGGGTTGGCGGCAATCCTTGCGGCGAGCCTCATCCCGTCGCGCAGAACCTCCAGATCCGCGCTATCCGAGAAATAGCACGGGTCGATCCGCGGCGGCACGTCCGGCGCGGGGCAGGTGACATGCAGGCTGCCGCGGCTCCGCGGCCGCAGCGGATAGACCGAGATCAGAAAGCCATGCCGTCGCTGGGCACGACGCCGCGCCTCCAGGCTGAGCCCGGGCACGAAGGTAAGCTTGACATCCGCCTGCGCCACCTCCGGCCGGCTACGCAGAAAGGCGCCGCCCTCCAGCGGCACCGTCGCCGCCGGCCCCGTGCCCCGCGCCCAGGCGCGCAGCAGCGCCAGCGCCGCGCGGTCGGGCCGGAACTGGCGATAGAGCGTGGCCTCGCTGCGGCTTGCCAGCGCGAGAAAGGCGCCCAGATGATCCTGCAGGTTTCGCCCCACCCCGGGTGCCTTCACAGCCGGCGTGATCCCGGCCGCCCGCAGCGCCTGCGGGTCGCCGATCCCCGACAATTGCAGGATCTGCGGCGAGCCGATTGTCCCGGCGCACAGGATGATCTCGCGCGCGGCCTCCAGCCGCTCGCCGCCGGCCAGTTCCAGCGCCACGGCGCGGCCATCCGACAGCACCAGCCGACGGACCACGGCCCCGGTCTGCACCCGAAGGTTGGCCCGGCCCTGCGCGGGCCGCAGAAAGGCCGTGGCGCTCGATTCCCGCCGGCCGTCGCGGATGGTGAAGTCATTGAGGCCGAACCCCTCTTGATCCGCCCCGTTGAAATCCGCGTTGGCGGCGAAACCCTCCGCCCGGCAGGCCTCCAGAAAGGCCCGCGTCAGCGGGTTGGCCCCCGCCGCGCGGCTGACCCGCAACGGCCCGCCCTGCGCGTGAAACGGACTGCCGGCGCGCTCGGGCGCGTCTTCGGAGCGCAAGAACAGCGGCAGCACCTCGGCCCATGACCAGCCGGGCAGCCCCCAGCCGTCGTAATCGGCGGGATGGCCGCGCATGTACATCATGCCGTTGATCGACGAGCTGCCGCCCA
>SKUV01000053.1 GCA_007129775.1 Paracoccaceae bacterium
GGCGATCTGGAAGAAGGCAGCCGGGCTGTCGGATGACCGGATCATCCGTATCCCGACCTCGGACAATTTCTGGATGATGGGGCCGACCGGGCCATGCGGCCCCTGCACCGAGATCTTCTATGACCACGGCGATCATATCCCCGGCGGTCCTCCGGGCAGCCCGGACGAGGATGGTGATCGTTTCATCGAGATCTGGAACCTCGTCTTCATGCAGTTCGAGCAATTCGAGGATGGCACGCGCAAGGACCTCGCCGCGCAATCCATCGATACCGGAATGGGGCTGGAGCGGATCGGCGCGCTGCTGCAGGGCAAGCACGACAATTACGACACCGACCTGATGCGCAGCCTGATCGAGGCCTCGGCTCATGCCACCAGCTCCGACCCCGACGGGCCGGGGCGCATCCACCACCGGGTAATCGCCGACCATCTGCGCTCCACCGCCTTTCTGATCGCCGACGGGGTGATGCCCTCGAACGAGGGGCGCGGCTATGTGCTGCGCCGGATCATGCGGCGGGCGATGCGCCATGCCCACCAGCTTGGCGCGCGCGATCCGCTGATGCACCGGCTGGTGCCGGCGCTGGTGCGGCAGATGGGGGCGGCCTATCCCGAGCTTGGCCGTGCGCAGGCCCTGGTGACCGAAACGCTGGAACTGGAAGAAACGCGTTTTCGCCAGACGCTGGAGCGGGGCCTGCGGCTGCTTGATGACGAGCTTTCCCGCCTGTCCGACGGCGCCGCGCTGCCGGGCGAGGCCGCCTTCCGGCTCTACGACACTTACGGCTTTCCGCTTGACCTGACGCAGGATGCCCTGCGCGAGGCCGGGCGCGCGGTGGATGTTGCCGGGTTCGAGGCAGCGATGGCCGAGCAGAAGGCCCGCGCCCGCGCCGCATGGGCCGGATCAGGCGAGACGAAAGAGGCCGCGATCTGGTTCGATCTGGCCGAGACTCACGGCGCGACCGAATTTCTGGGCTACGATACCGAGACCGCCGAGGGCCAGATCCTCGCGCTGGTGCAGGACGGTGCCGCGATCGAAGAAGCGACAGCCGGTGAATCCGTGCAAATCGTCGTCAACCAGACGCCTTTCTACGGCGAATCCGGCGGGCAGGTCGGCGACAGCGGCACCCTGCGCACCGAAACCGGTGCCGCTCGCATCACCGATACGAAAAAGGCGCAAGGCATCTTCATCCATCTGGCTGAGGTGACGGAAGGCTGCATCGCGCCCGGTCAGGGGGCAGAACTGCTGGTGGATCATGCCCGCCGCAGCGCGATCCGGTCCAATCATTCGGCCACGCACCTGCTGCACGAGGCGCTGCGCCAGACCCTGGGCGAACATGTGGCGCAGCGCGGCTCGCTCAACGCCGAGGATCGGCTGCGCTTCGATTTTTCCCACGCCAAGGCGCTGGAGGCCGAGGAACTCGCGACGATAGAGGCCGAGGTGAACGCCTATATCCGCCAGAACTCCGCTGTGGAGACGCGGATCATGTCGCCGGAGGCCGCGCAGGCGATGGGCGCGCAGGCGCTTTTCGGCGAGAAATACGGCGATGAGGTGCGCGTGGTCGCCATGGGCCGGCAGGACGGCTCCGGCAAGGGCAACGACGGCGCCACCTATTCGCTGGAGCTTTGTGGCGGCACCCATGTGGCGCGCACAGGCGAGATCGGCCTTTTCGTGACCTTGTCCGAAGGCGCCTCATCGGCCGGGGTGCGCCGGATCGAGGCGCTGACGGGCGAGCCGGCGCGCCGCCACCTCGCGGCGCAGGCGGCGCGCCTGTCCGATCTGGCCCAGATGCTCAAGACCCAGCCCGCCGAGATCGAGGCCCGTGTCCGTGCGCTGGTCGAGGATCGCCGCAGCCTGCAGAACGAGGTGGCGCAGTTGCGCCGGCAGATGGCCACGGGCGGCGGTGGCGGCGGCGCCGCAGAGACGCGCGAGATCGGTGGGATCAGGTTGGTCGCGCAGGTGCTGTCGGGTGTGACGGGCAAGGATTTGCCGCCGCTGGTCGACGCGCTCAAGGCGCAACTGGGCTCGGGCGCGGTGCTGCTGGTGGCCGATGCGGGCGGCAAGGCCGCTGTCGCCGCCGGTGTGACCGACGATCTGACCGGGCGTCTGTCGGCGGTCGATATGGTCCGCGCTGCGGCCGCCCAACTCGGTGGCAAGGGCGGCGGCGGCCGGCCCGACATGGCGCAGGCCGGCGGCAGCGACCCCAGCCGCGCCGCCGACGCCATCGCCGCTGTTGAAACCCTGATCGGAGGTTGACCGATGCCCGCTCTCTGGATCGCCCATGTGGATGTCACCGATGCCGAAGCCTACGGCCGCTATGCCGCGCTTGCGAAAAAGGCGCTGACGGAGCATGGCGGCGTGTTTCTGGCGCGCGCGGCCCGCTATGTGCAGATGGAAGGCACGGAGCGGGCGCGCCACGTGGTCGTGCGCTTCCCGAGCCTGGAGGCCGCCGAGGCCTGCTATCGCAGCCCCGCCTATCAGGAGGCGTTGAGCCACGCCAAGGGTGCGTCGGTCCGGGATCTGGTGATCGTCGAGGAAAACGGCACTCCCTGAGCCCGGCGCGCCCAGCAAGACCGGGCTCGATTCAGGCGACAGAGCGGCTCGCGTCAAGGGGCGGGATCATGGCGGGCGATGAGGGATTTGTCGCCGACATACTTGATGTGAACAAAGCTGCCTCACGCCGACCTGCGCTGGTTTCACGACAGGTAGGCTTCGCGTTCTGCCTCGTTTCGCGGGTCTTGCAGCAAAGACCGGTCAGGCCGGTTCAGTGATCCATTGCACACTTCGTCGGATCGATGGGCCGAGGCT
Organism: Paracoccaceae bacterium; assembly: GCA_007129775.1. Lineage (GTDB taxonomy): Bacteria > Pseudomonadota > Alphaproteobacteria > Rhodobacterales > Rhodobacteraceae > Rhodobaculum. The sequence continues at coordinate 2,801 of SKUV01000053.1, forward strand.
GCGAGACAACACCAGGATTGCCCTTGTCAGCCCGGCGAGATTGCTTCGGGCTCGAGCGCGGCCTCGCCGGTGGCCCGACCGAAGGCAAGATCGGTCACTGCCGAGTTGATGGAAGCTACGACCGCCGGCGGCGGCGATGAGGTGCGTTGTGCCGCGCTGTTGAGCGATTGCGCCAACTGCCGACGGATGTTCGTACGCTGTTCAGGCGGGGCGGACTCGACGGCGATACTTGCCACGCTGACCGCCTCATAGATACGGCCAAGCTGCTCGACCGATAAAACCGGCGCGGGCGCAGCCGAGACACGCAGGTTGAACGCCTGAATCGCACCCGCACAATCTGACGGAGCGGCGTTGCAGGTTGCGACCAGAGTGTCGATTTGAGCATCCCAGTCTTGCGAAAAGACTGGCGTCGCCATGATCAGCGCGCTCGACGCAACGACCGCGGCCATTCCGGTTTGAAATTTCATGTCTTTATGCTCCCTTGCTGCACACTCGGGCTACGCCGAGTATGTCAGCCCCGGAACGACACCGCAAACGCTTTATCCGCCGCCGGGACTACCAGCCTCTGGCGAAGGACTTGCGCGACCGCCTGCGTAGCGGCGTCTCAGCCGTGGATGCCCGTCTCGACTTGCCGCAGGATCGACTTGGACACGCCGCCGCTGCCGTCGAGTCGCACCATCGGCTGCAGCGCAATCAGCGACGTTCCACGCTCGACGATCTGAAGGCTGCCGAAGGGCTGCCATCCATCCTCGATCAGGGCGTTGACCTTGTTCTCCAGTTCGACCTGATACACCGCGCTCTCGACATTGCCGATGTAGACAGCAGCGGCAACCTTGTATTCAGTGATCATCCACCCCCTCCCGGATCTGCTCGGGTTGCAACCCTAGCGGGAAAAATGGGCAAAAACCATCGCGATTGAAGTTGTGGCGCGCGGGATCGACCGTGCCTCAGCTTGTGGTCTCCCGCCACTTGCCGCGCCCGATCCACCAGCGCCGCCGGGCCGCTCGCGCAAGGCGGCGGCGGAGCTTCTGAACTCCGGCAGGTTCCGTGAACCGGGGCGCAATCCGCAGTGAGCCGGCAAGTGACTGAAAGAAATGGTGGGCGATGAGGGATTTGAACCCCCGACATCTTCGATGTGAACGAAGCGCTCTACCACTGAGCTAATCGCCCGCCGGACGTTTCTTTAGCGCCGGCGAACCTGCGCCGCAAGGGGAAAGCCGCGCAGTCTGCGCGACGGCGCGGCAGAAGGGCCGGGGAGGGGCCGACGCCTGCGGCGATATCCCTGCGGCCACCCCGTCTAGGCCGGTCCGGGTGCGCCCTTGATGAACTGCGCCGCCGCGCGTGCAATCGTCAGGATTTGCGCTAGACTCCGCCCCGTTCACGCCACCTTGCCATGGCATGTTCCAGACACGCCCCATCAGACAGGAGGTTTGCCGTGTCCGCCCCGTCCGCCCCCGCCAGCAATGCCCGCACCGGCCGGTTGCGCGCGGCGCTGCCGTTCTGGCTGTCGCTGGGCTTTCTGCCGCTGCTGCTGGCCGCGGCGCATTTTGGCGGCTGGGCGCTGGTGCTGCCGCCGCTTTATGGCTGGGCGCTGGTCACCATTCTCGATTCTCTGCTGGGTCTGAACGAGGAGAACGCCGACACCGAAACGCCAGAGGCGGAGCTTTTCTGGTATCGCGCGGTGACGATCGTCTGGTTTCCGATTCAGGCGCTGGCGATCTTCGGGGCGATCTGGTGGGTGGGCACGACGGATCATCTGCATTGGGCCGAACAGATCGGGCTGTTTGTCGGGGTGGCGGTGATGTCCGGGCCGGTGGGGATCGTCTATGCTCACGAGTTGATGCACCAGCGCAACCGGCTGGAACGCTGGCTGGCCGACCTTCTGCTGGCAAGCGTGCTCTACAGCCACTTCCGGTCGGAGCATCTGCGGGTGCATCACCTCTATGTGGGCACCCCGCGCGATCCGGTCACCGCGCGCTATGATGAGGGGTTTCCGGCCTATTTCCTGCGCGTTCTGCGCGAATGCCCCCGTTCGGCATGGCGGGCAGAGGCGGCGATGCAGGCGCGGGCCGGCCGGTCGGTCTGGCACCTCTCCAACCCGTTCTGGCGCTACGGCGCGCTGCAGGCGGCGATGATCCTGCTGGCCTTCGCGCTGGGGGGGCTTTGGGGCGTGGCGCTGTTCGTGTTTCAGGCGTTTCTGGCGGTCTGGCAACTGGAACTGACGAATTACGTGGAGCATTACGGCCTTACGCGAGAGCATCTGGGAGACGGGCGGTATGAGCCCGTGAAGCCGCGCCACAGCTGGAACGCGGCGCACACCGCATCGAACTGGCTGATGATCAATCTGCAGCGCCATTCGGACCACCATTACAAGCCCGACCGCCGCTTTCCGCTGCTGCAGACTTACGGCGCGGGCGAGGCCCCGCAACTGCCGCATGGTTATCCGCTGATGACGGCGCTGGCGATGCTGCCGCCGGTCTGGCGCAAGGTGATGAACCCGCGTGTGCGAGCGTGGCGGCGGCATTTCTATCCCCATATCCGGAACTGGGTGCCCTATGATCAGGGGCTGACTCCATCGCCCCCAGGCGCACCATGATCACCCCCAGCGCGGCGGCA
>SKUV01000107.1 GCA_007129775.1 Paracoccaceae bacterium
GCGCAGTGGCAAAGGCAAAGCCGCGCCCGGATGCCACCAGCAGGTCGCACAGGAACTGATCGACCGGGGCATGGGGGCTTTGCGCCGCCTCACGGAAACGCAAGGCGCCTTCCCGGCTCCACAGCAGGGCGGTGGTGGTCAGCGGAAAGGCATGGGCCACAAGCAGGCGCTGCCCGCCCGACAGGGCCGCAACCGGGCTGGCCGGGCCGGGCGCGGCCTTGCCCAGATTGACGACATCCCACTGCCCCGGCCGGTGACTATCAAGCCAGCAAACCAGTTCCTGCACCAGCGCGGCAAGGTCGCTGCCCGGTGCGGCATCGTCTTCCAGCACCAGCGCATGGGCGGAATTTCCGGCAAGGAAGGCATCCACCACGCCCAGATGGCTCAGAAAACAGCCCATCTCGCCCGGCGAAAGGGCGCGCCCATAGAGCGCCCGGGCACGCGCGCTTTCGAATTGTGCAAACTCCGCCCGACTCAGGAGGCGCCCATCGATGGCAGGAAAACGGCGAAAGCCGATGCCGGCCTGGTCGAGCGCCCGGGCAATGCGCGCAAGCCTGTTGCCCCGGTCATCGAGGTTGATGACATGGCATTGAACGCTCATTTGCACGGTCCGAAGGTCAGGCAAGGCTCTCCGCACTGTCCCATGATCAATCCACTCCGGGCTCCAGACTGGTCTTGTCGCGAATGCTGTGGAGATTCCATTGCGGCGCGCTCCGGGCATGTGAAGGCTCGGTTTTTCGGGCAGCGAGGTCAAGGGGCATCGGCTCGATGGGCTGAGAGAGGGTCTCCCATCAGTCGGCCTTGCGCATCTGGACTGGCCGGATGCCAGCAGCGCGGCAGGCGGGGCTTCACGAGGATGCCGCTGACCGGATCGGCGCGCAATGTGTCGTGGAAGGTGCTGGCATCGGGCGAGAACGGGAGGCGGAGCCGATCGCTGCCAATGAACTCCATGAGCGCGTTGGTCAAGAACCCGATCCGGAAGCCGAACCTCGGATCGTGGCCGCTCGCCTGCTTGTTCAGGCTCTGGACGAGGTGGCCGTCACCGGCCCGATTGTGCAGTCTATCCTCGCCGCCATGCACCGGCTTCGAGCGCCCCGTCATGCGCGTGACCTCGATCCAGACTCACACTGAAGGAAAGCAGCAGGACAGCTCCGTCCGCTGTGCTGAAAAAATACCGCTACCGAGCCAGAACGCGGCGGCTTAGCGATATTTCCCCGCCCTGTTACGGCAGCCTGCGCAACTGTAGACACTGCTCGGGACAAAAATTCTTGTCACCCGGCAAGATTCAGGCGAACGTTATTTCATCCGGTACACCACTTGGGGAATGTCAGTTTGCGGGGAAGACCAACAGGATCAGCACTCATGTCGTCGCTGAACATTCAGAAGGGCACTTCTCAGCTGTTCGCCCATGATCCGCGCGCGTCGCTTTTCTGGGAAGTAGGCGCCCCATACACTGGCCCTGGGGGAGAAGAACTTACTCTGTGTGCGCCTGTGATGTGGCGCCCTGCCTCGGTGCGGGCGTGCCGCGCGCGGCATCGGCATGCGCCGCCGCGGCTGACGCCGCGGGCAAGGGCCTGAGCGATGCTGGGCGGGTTCCTACGGCGGCGGGTGGGGCAGGCGTGGGATCGGGCCGGGACGACGCGTAACTGGTGGACCTCGCCCCGCCTGAGCGCGCATATCGCCGGCGCGATCTGCCCGGGCGATCCCGCTGGCTATCCAGCCGGCATGGTGGCGCTGCTGGCGCAAGCGACCGGCGGCCAACCGCTGAGGGTTGGCGTCTCCGTAGGCTGCGGCGGCGGGGCCAAGGAAATGGCGCTGATGCGGGCGGGGCTGGTGGACCGCTTCTTGCTGTTCGACCTTTCCGAAAGCCGGATCGCCGAGGCCCGCGCCCACGCCCTCCGTGACGGGCTGGACGGGCGTGTGGAGGCACGGATGGAAAGCCCGCTGGACCGGGCCCCTACCCGAGCCGGTTGATCTGGTCTATTGGGACCATGCACTCCATCATATGATGGATGTGGACGCTGCCCTCGCCTGGAGCATCGATGCCCTGCGTCCCGGTGGGTTCGTGGTCGTGAACGACTATATCGGGCCTCCGCGCCTGGTCTGGCGGCGCGCTGAGGTCGACGAGGCCCGCCGCTTCCTGGCCGGGATTGCCCCCGTGACCGGCAAGCCCGCCACTGCGTTGCGCCGCAAGACCGTTCTGTCGTACATGCGCACGGCGTGGCGGGACCCCTCCGAAGCGCGCCAGAGCCACTTGATCCCCGAGGCATTTGCCCGCCAGACCGGCGCCGCGATCCGGCCCATCGGGGGGGTGATGATCCATCTCTGCGCCCCGTTCGTGGTCCCGCTGGAGAGCACTCACCCCGAGCTTTGCGAGCAGCTGATCGCCCGTGATCTGGCCGCGTTGACCGAACGGGGCATGAGCCATTTCGGTGTCGGCGTCTGGCAAAAGCCCGACCCTGACGCCACGAACCGCTGACCTGAACCACTGACCGCCCCGGTGCCGCATGGAAGGACTCCCATGTCGCCCCAATGCGCGCAACCTGCCGCGCGCAACCGCGGGGCGCGGGAACGCTATCATCTGGGCGTGGCCGAGTTCTATTGCTTCACCGCCGAGCGCAACCGCCGCGCGCAGGAGTTGCTGCGCATGGCCATCCGCGCCGAGCCGGAATTCGCCGAGCCCTATACGCGGCTGGCCTACGCGATCACGCTGGAGATGGTCTATTTCGAGGGCAGTGTAAGCCAGACACGGCTTGATGATGCGCTCGACCTTGCGCTGCAGGGACTCGCGCGCGATGACCGCGATCCGCACAGTCATTTCGCGCCGGGCCGGGTGTGGCTGGCGCGTCAGGAATACGATCTGGCGATCGACGCGCTGGACTTCGACCCCTACCTTGCCCTCTCACATTGCGGGCCGGGGGATTCGCTTGCCTACGAGGGGGCATCGATGAATCGATCCGGCATTTTCAGCGCGCCATCGACCTCAGCCCCCATGATCCGTTCCGCTGGGCGTTTCATTCCTGCCGGTCGCTTGCGCATCTTTTCGGCGACGACCCCGAGGCCGCCGCCATCGCCGCCGCCCGTGCCGTGCAGGTGCCCAACGCCCATTATTCGGCCCATGCCAACCTTCTGGCCGCGCTGGGCCATCTTGGCGACCGCGCCCGGATCACGCGCGCGCGCAGTTCGCTGCTGCGCGCGCATCCGGGCTTCAACCTGAACCTTGCCCGCAGCCGGCTATTCCACCTGAAACGCCGCAGCCGGATTGATCGCTACCTGGAGGGCCTGACGCGCGCCGGGTTCGACTGAAACCCACCGAGCCAGCCGCGCGATCCCTGCGGATGTCAGGCGCCGAACCAGGGCGCCAGAGTGTATCGTTACGGGCCTGGACCGGCTCTGCCATAGGAATCCCATGAGGGATTCATCTTGTGAATACAGCGTGGTAGATGGTTTTCATGCGCAGGTTCAGACCCCGGCCGACAAGATCGGGAACCGGCCGGATTACACAGAAGCGCCCAAAGGCACGGCCCGCGCCGGGCATCACCGTCTTGAGTGGCTGGCGCGCATGGCTTTGAGCCGGGGCCGCGGCGGAAGAGCGCGCACCCGGTCGGTTGCCATGGCTTTCGCGGCACAGGGTGACAGGGTGACGTTCAGGCGCTCCCGTCGATCCCCGCACCTGCGATCCGGCCAAGCGTGACCGCTGCCAGAAGCCCGTTGCCTGAAAGATAACCCGCATCGCCCGACCCCGAGACACCGCAGGCCGCGCCCCCCGTCGCATAGAGATTCTCGAACACCCCGCCGTCGCTGCGCCGCACCCGCGCCTGCTCGTCCACGGCAAGCCCGCCCTGGGTGTGAAACAGCGCCGCGCGGACGCGCACGCCCATATAGGGCGGCACAAGCGGCGCCACCCCGGCGAGGGGCCGTCCGAACCTGTCCTGCCGGTCCCCGGCCTTGCAGGCCTCGACCTCGGCCAGCGTGTCGGCAAGCGCCCCGGGCGGCAGGCCGAAGGCGTGGGCCAGATCCTCGATGCTTTGCGCGCTGCGCACGGCGCCCTGGGCCTCGGCATCGCGGAAATCGACGAATTGTCGCCCGATCCCGGCGATCCGCTCATCGAAGATGGCGATGGCCTCGCCGCCGGGTTGGGATTGCACGGCGCGCCCGGCCTCCGAGTAGCCCTGCGCCTCGTTCCAGAAGCGCCGGCCCTCGAGGTTCACCTGAAATCCGCCCTGGGTGATTGTGCCCCAGGTGATGAGGATGCCATGGGGGTGGGCAACGTTGCCATGTCCCTGAAACGCGCCGGGATGTCTGATCTCTGCGCCCAGCGCTTCTCCCCAGATCAGCGCCTCGCCCATGTTGCCGGGATGGCCGAAATAAAGCGCATCGGCGATCTCGGGCATGTGCCGCGTGACAAGATCGCGGTTCGCGCCATAGCCGTTGCACGCGAGGATCAGGCGGTCGCAGCCGACCAGGTCGCGCCCGCCATCGGGGCGGCGAAAGGCGACACCGTGAATCCGCCCGTCCTCGACCAGCAGCGTCTCCACCCGCGCCTCGGTCAGGATGTCGATCCCTTCCTTCTCGGCGGCGCCCCGCAGGGCATCGATCAGGTCGCGCCCCGACCGGCTCGGCAGGCCATGCATCCGGCGGCGCGAATGGCCGGGATAGTCGAAATCCGACACCACGCTGAAGGGCAGGCCGTGCCGGTCGGCCAGCCACTCGATCACCGCGGCCACATTGCGCGTCAGCAGCGCAACAAAGGCCGGGTCGTTCTCGTCATGGGCCTTGCGCTGGATGTCGTCGGCGAAGCGCTCGGCGTCATCCTCGATCCCGATCGCCGACTGAAAGCGGGTGCCCGGCGCGGGAATGAGACCGGCAGACAGCGCGGTGGAGCCCAACGGCACCCTGTCGCGTTCGAGAACGAGCACCTCGTCCCCGGCCTCGACGGCCGAGAGCGCCGCGACAAGCCCGGCCGCACCCGCGCCGATGATCAGGGTCTGGACATGGGCGTCGCAGGTTTCCGGGGGGGCGATGCCGATACTCATCGTCCGCGCTCCGGCCCGACCTGCCCCTGCACAGCCCCGTTCTTGCCCCAGCATGAAGACTGCATCGGTCCCTCCGCTATCCTGTCTTCAGGATAATACAGATTTCTGATGACAGAAAGCACGAATCTTTCCGCCCCGATCAGACATGCCCGGGCGGGTGTCAGGTGCCCCCGGTCTGTGCGCCCGCCGCCGCCATCGCGTGAACGGTCTCGTGTCGCGGCGCGGGGGAGGGGGGCCAGGCCTTTCGGCTGTGGCTCAGCCCGAGGCCCAGGGCGGCCTCTGCCAGCTTGTAGGTCAGCGGGCCCGGGTTGATCACCGGCACCGGCAGCCGGCCTGCCAGATAGGCATGGGCCTGATGCATGGTGGTGGAGCCGAGCAGGATCACATCGGCCCCGTCACGGGCGATGCAATCGCGCGCCACCTTTTCCAGGGCCGGAAAGATCTCGTCCTCCTTGCCGGCGAGCAGCGCCTGATTGTCCGGGGTCGCGTCGATCCAGCGGATGGAGGCGCAACTGTGATGCAGGCCCAGATCGCTCAGGGTCCGGGTATAGAAATGCCGCCAATGCGGCCACATGGCGATGATCGAGAAGCGGTTGCCGAACATCAGCGCCGTCAGCACCGAGGCCCGGCCCGGCCCGATCACCGGTATGGTGAGTTCCGAGCGCAGGGCGGCAACGCCGGAATCGCTCATCGTGTCGATGCAGACGGCGTCGAAGCCGCGCCGCTGGGCATCGAGGCCCGCTTCGAGAACACCGAAATCGGCCAGGGTCATGTCGGAGGCGCTGACATAGTTCTTCGGCGCCACCTTCACCGGTTCGAACTCGAAGCTGATATCCGGCCCGAGGGTCACAGCGGAAAGCTGCTCCCGGCGCTGGGCGAGGTTTTCCGCGCTCATCGGAAAAGGCACGATCACCAGAACCCGTTTCATCGCCCTATCCCCCTGTCGCCAGTTGCGGTTGTGACCCGGACGCATAAAGAGCATGATGCCGCGCAACATGGCAAGAGTGGAGGGGCGGATGGACTACCTTGACGAAGTTGCGGGCTTCGTGGCCGGTTTTCCCCCGGATGGGCTTGCCCCCGATGCGCTGGAGCGCACGGCGCTGATCCTTGCCGATTGCATCGGCGCGATTGCGGGTGGCATGCACGAGCCAGAGATGCAGGCGCTTGTTGCGCGCCCCGGCCTTGCCGCCGGAGGGCCTGCGCCAATCATCGGAACCGCGCGCCACGCCCAGCCGGGGCAGGCCGCACTTCTGAACGGGACTGCCGGAACCGTGCTGGAGATGGACGAGGGCAACCAGTTTGCCCGCGGCCATCCGGGGATGCATACGGTGCCCGCCGCCCTCGCCCATGCCTCGGTGCTGGAACTTTCGGGCCGCGAGGTCTCGGGCCGCGAATTCCTGACGGCGATCGCGCTGGGCTATGAGGTTGGCGCGCGTGTCGGGATCGCCAGTCGCCTGCGGCCCTCGCTGCATCCGCACGGGACATGGGGCGCGGTCTGCGCCGCCGTCGCGGTGGCCCGGCTTGCCGGACGCGATGCCGCGGGCATCCGCCACGCGATCAACATGGCCGCAAGTTTCGCGCTGGCCAACAGCCGCCGGACGATGCTCGAGGGGGGAACGGTGCGCAATGCCTTTGCCGGCATCTCGGGGCAGATGGGCCTTCTGGCGCATGACCTTTCCGAGGCGGGCTTCGAGGCCGACAGCGACGGTCTTGCGGAAGTCTTCGGAAAGACCTTGTCGGACAGCTTTGACAAGGGGCAGATGACGGAGGCCCTTGGCTCCCGCTGGGAGGTGAGCCGCAACTATTTCAAGCTGCATGCCTGCTGCCGCTACAACCATGCCGCCCTCGATGCGCTGGCGCAGATCGTCGCGCAGGAGGGCGCGCTGGAGGCCGGGGCCGTCGCCGAAGTGGAGGTGGAGACCTACAACCTCGCTGTGGAGCTTGCCGATCCGGCGCCGCGCAACATGCTGGCGGCCCGCTTCTCCGTGCCATTCGCCGTCGCCACGACCATCGTGACCGGGCGGACCGATATTTCCAGCTTTACCGCCGAGCGGCTGGCCGACCCCTCGATCGGGGCGCTGGCCGGGCGGGTGCGCCTGCGCGAGGATGCGGCAATGACGGCGCAGCTTCCCGACCGCCGCCCCGCCCGGGTCACCGTGACCCTGAGCGACGGACGCCGCCTGACAGCGGCGACCCAGACCAATCGCGGAGACTGGGCAGACCCGTATCCGTCAGAGGAATTGCGGGGCAAGTTCCTCTCGCTTGCCACGCGCGCCTGGCCCGAGACGGCGGCGGACGAATTGTGGCAGCGCACGACGGGACTGGCCGACTGCGCCACACTGCGGGACTGGATGGCGGGCCTGTCGGCACCGGGCTGAGCCGTTGGGGGCCCCGCGCCACAGCCGGGTGGGGCTGCGTCTGCGCGCGGTCGGCGTCAGCCCGGAGGGCGCGCGGCTTCAGGGGGCCGCGGTGGGCCGCATCCGCGCCGGGGTCATCGTGCCGGTCAGCCGATCATGGAGGGTAGCCAAAGCACCAGATCGGGCATGGCGATCAGAAGCGCGATGGTCGCCGCATCTGCAATGAAGAACGGCCCCACGCCGCGGTAGACATCCTGAAGCGGGATGTCGGGCCGGGCCCCGTTCACGACAAAGCAGTTCAGCCCTATCGGCGGCGTCACGAGGCACAGTTCCGCCATCTTGACCACGATGATCCCGAACCAGATCGGATCATAGCCAAGCGCCATGACCGCCGGAAACACTACGGGCAGGGTGAGGATGAGCAGCCCGATCGCATCGACGAAGGCACCGAGGATGAAGTACCCCGCCAGGATCGCCAGAAGGATGTAGATCCGCGGCACGTCGAGGCTGACGATGTAGCTGGCGACGGCATCGGGGATGCCGGCGAAGCCGAGGAAGCGCACGAAGAGCATCACCCCCCAGATCAGGGCGAAGATCATCACGGTGAGCTTTGCCGTCTCGAGGATCGCCTTGGACAGCCCGTCCCAGCGCATCCCGTTCATCAGGGCGAAGACGAAGACGACCAGCGCCCCGACTGCCCCGCCCTCGGTGGGCGTGGCCCAGCCGAAATAGATCGCGCTGAAGATGATGAAGACGACAGCCAGCACCGGAAAGGTGGCCGGCAGCGCACGAAAGCGCTCTTGCCAGGTGTAGCGCGTGGTGATCGCCCGGCCCAGTTCCGGGCGCCTGATGCACATCACCACGATCAGGGCGGCATAAAGCACCGCCGAGAGAAGCCCGGGAATGAGCCCTGCCAGCAGAAGCCGGCCGACCGATTCCTCGACGATGATCGCATAGATCACCAGCAACGCCGAGGGCGGGATCAGCGTGGCCAGCGTGCCGGCCGCGGCGATGACGCCCGCGGCAAGGCGGCGATCATAGCCGTTGGCCAGCATTTCGGGGATGGCCACGCGCGAGAACACCGCCGCGGTTGCCGTCGATGCCCCCGAGACGGCGGCGAAACCCGCCGAGGAAAACACGCTGGCCACGGCCAGCCCTCCAGGCATCCAGCCCACCCAGAGCCGCGCGGCCCGAAAGAGGCTTTTCGTGAACCCAGCATAGAAGGCCAGAAACCCGATCAGGATGAAGATCGGCAGGACCGATAGCGAATAGCTCACTGTCTGGGCATGGGGGATGGTCCCGGCCAGGCGGATGGCGGGCTCGTAGCCGAGGATGGCGATCAGCCCCATCAGGCCAACCCCGGCCGCCGCGAGATAGACGCGCACCCCAAGCACCACCAGCACAACGAGCAGGGTGCAGAAGATAACACCCGTCTGAAGGACATCACCCGTCACGAGCGGTTCTCCGTTTCCGAGATGGCGACTTCGCCCGCGGCCATGTCCGCCGTGTTCACCGGAAGCGGCACGGCGATCGGCTCGGCGTCGCGAAAGATCGACAGTCGTAGAAAGCCCCATACCTGCACCAGCAGCCGCATCAGCAGCAGCCCGAGGGCAAGGACAACGAGAAGGCGGGTCGGCCATGTGGGCAGGCCGATACTCATCGTGCTGTCACCGATGCGGTAGGCGCGCATGAAATGCTGCCATGAGCCGGGGATCAGCAGGGCAACGACCGCGGTCGCAAACAAGGTGTTGAGCAACTCCACCCGCCAGACCGCCGCACGCGGCAGCGACTGCAGGAGCAGTTCCATGCGGATATGGCCACCCGTGCGCTGGGTATAGGCCAGGCCCAGAAAGGCAAAGAATGCCGTTCCCTGCTCCACAACGTCCAGATAGCCCAATACGGAGGTGCCCAGCAGGTTGCGGGCGACGACCTGCGCGATCCCCAGCACCGCGAGCGCGAGGATGAAGACGCCGCCGAGCAGGTTCAGCGGCGTCTCCACGCGTGCCAGGGCGCGATCGGTCCGTGCGAGAAGACCGCTCACGCCGTTTCCCTCAGTTTCCGCCGCGCGCGGCGGTCGACAGCACGAGGTCAAGCAGTTCGCCCCCGGGGCGGCCCGCTGCTTCGCTCTCCTCGACCCAGGCCTCCCAGATCGGCTCGCCGGCCGCGGCGCGGAATGCGTCCATCTCCTCGTCGGAGAAGCTGACCCGTGTCATGGCCTGCTCGAACAGTTCCAGCGCCTCGACGGTGCCGGCCTCGTTGGCCGCGATCAGGGCCTCATAGCCGATCGATTTCGCCTCCATCAGCAGATCCTGATACTGCGGGGGCAAGGCGTCGAAGGCCCGCTTGTCGATGACGGTGGGGCAGTTCAGGGTGCCGGGGCTCATGTCGTCAGTGAACCATGTGCTCACCTCATGCAGCCGGAAAGCCAGCGAGGAGGCCACAGGGAACATCGTCGCGTCGATGACACCCCCCATCGAGGTGTAGAGGTCGGTGGGCGGAACCGGGGTCGGGGTTGCGCCGATCTCGCTCATCGCGCTGCCCAGCCCGCCCAGGGCACGTACCCGCTTGCCGCGGAAATCCTCGAGGCTCTGCGGCGGGTTGCCCGCGCCGATCAGCTCGTATTGCGGGATTATCGCCGACATGTAGAGCATCGCGTTCCACTGCGCGAATTCCTCCGCAACCTGCGGATGGGAGAAGACTGCCTCATGAACGGCCCTCGTAGTCTCGAGATCCGGCAGCGGCAGGAAGGGCAGGTCGAGCACCATCACGCTGGGATGCTTGGCCGGGTGATAGGACGAGCAGAACATCGTCATGGGAAAGGCGCCAAGCTCGATCCCGTCGAGGTTTTCGCGCGGATTGGAAAGCTGGCCGCCATAGACGATGTCGATGGTGAAGTTGCCGCCCGTGCGGTCTGCGACATGCGCGGCAACCGCCTCGATACCCTCGGTGAAGGGGCGCCGGGTGCCCCAGGCCGAAAAGCGCCACGTCACCTCCGGGCCCTCGACCTGGGCACCCTGGGCCTGAACCTTGGCCGGCATCCCGGTCATCAGGCCAAGCGCGACGGCGGTCGCGGTGATGGCGGTGATCTTTCTCGATATATGCATCGTCCGTCTCCCTGTGTGTTTTCTTTTCAGTTCCTGTCGCGCAGGCGAAATGGCGCCGGCGATATCCGGCCCCACGGGACAAACCCGAAGAGCGGAGCCGGAGCCGGAGCGGATGCGAAGCTGCAGCGCCTTTGCGCGGTGTGGGTGGTGCGCGCCGCAAGCAGGGCACCTCCCCGCTGGCCGGGAATCCGGGCGTGCGAAGGTGATACAGAAATCGACAGCCCGGCACCCATCAAACCAAACCTTTAATTGCAGCATCCATGATACCTGTTATGATCAAACCTGAACTGTGTAAAGCTGTCGCGTCTGCGTGGCGCCGAACATGACGCGGCGCGGCAGCTTGTCACGACCGGGGCAGGGGCCTTTGGCACACGCGCTTGCCGGGCAGGGCGGCGCGGCGTGACGGATGCAGGGCGGGAGCGAACGGGAGTGTGAAAGATGGGCGACGATGCGGCGAACCGCCTTGCGGCGATGGTAGAGGCCTATTTCAGGGGAGTGGATGAGCGGGACATGAGCCTGATCCTCTCGGTGCTGAGCGGCGATTGCCAGTTCACCGTCGAGAGCCACGGCGATACCGTGACCGGCCATGACGGTCTGCGCGCCATGTTCGGCCATATCTGGGAAAGCCCCGGAAGCGTCCGTCATCACGATTTCGTGCACACAGTCGATCTGGCCGCCGGGCGGATCGCCTCGCAATTCCAGGTGACCTATGCGCTGGCCGACGGGCGCATCGTCCGCAAGTCCAATTGCAACGTCTTCACCCTCGACGGAGACCGCTTTGCTCGCGTGCAGGTCTACATGGCCGGAGACAACCGCCTGAAACCTCCCCCCGCCCGCTGATCCCGTTCGCGCGCCCGGAACGCGCGGCGCGGACGTTCCTGTCACCTGCCGCTCCGTCGCTGGCGCGCTGGGGCATTCGCGTGGCCCGAGGGCGGCGCTCGACCTCGCTCTGGCTGGGCGCCCCCCGGGCGGGGAGCGCTGCATTGCGCGGCAATTCCGGTGCGGGTCAACGTTATCATTCGCATCGGGTCGGAAATCCTTCCGCGGGGCTAGAAGCGGATCGCGGGGGGACGGAAATAGCCGGTGCTCTAGGCCGGCGCCAACTCGGTAAAGCGCATCCTGAATGCGGCAGGCATCCACCCGAGCCCCGAGAAGCGCAAGAAGAAGCCTGACCTGCCATGGACCACCTTCGTCCGGGCGCATATGGAAAGCATGGTTGCTAGTGATTTCTTCACCAAGACCGCGCTCACTGCCCGTGGGGTGCCGACAGCCTATGTGCCGATCTTCATCCGTCTCGGCCGCCGCCGGGTGTATCTCAGTGCTCCGATCTGTGCCCCGGCCCCTGCACGGGGCACGCAACGCGCTGATGTGGTGCTCCCAGCAGGGGATCGAGCCGCGATTCCTCCGGCCGGGCGTGTCGCCCGCTTCTGTCGCTACTGCGCGCACGGCCGAGGCTATGCCGGTGCTACACGCAGGGCCCGGATAGGGCAGGGCAGGGATCGAGGGCACGCCAACAGTCGAGATGACGGTTCTGTGGCCGTCCCGTTCCGCGCCGCAACTGTCTGCCGCGGCCATCAGAACCGCATCAGATCAAGGCGCTGCGAGCAGAAGATCCGCGCACTTTTCGCCGATCATGATGGCGGGAGCGTTGGTATTGCCCGACACCAGTGTCGGCATGATCGACGCATCCGCCACCCGCAAGCCCGCGATCCCGTGCACGCGGAGTTGCGGATCCACGACCGCCAACGGGTCGATACCCATCTTGCAGGTGCCGACGGGGTGAAAGATGGAGCCGCCATGCTGGCGCGCGAATTCCAGAAGTTCGTCGTCGCTGCGCAGGTCCGCGCCGGGCATGCGTTCTTCGGCGACCAGCTGGGCCATCGAAGGTGCCGACAGAATCCGTCGGTTGAGGCGGATGGCCTCGACCGCCGTGCGGCGGTCCGCTTCGGCCGACAGGTAGTTGGCCACGATCCGGGGATGCGCCGCAGGGTCGGGCCGGTCGATCCGGACATTGCCGCGGCTTTCGGGGCGAAGCTGGCAGACCGACGAGGTGAAGCCGGAGAAATCATGCAGGGATTTTCCGGGCTGGTCGGTGCTGAGCGTCATGAAGTGGATCTGGATATCGGGGTTCTCCAGTTCGGGGCGGGTTCGGGCAAAGACCCCGGCCTGTCCCGCGCTGATGGTCAAGGCCCCGCGGCGGTGCAACAGGTAATCGATCCCGATCCGGACCCGCCCCGCGATGGAGGCCATCTGATCGTTGAGCGTGATCGGCCGGGTGCATTGCATGACGCTGCGCACCTGATAATGGTCCTGCAGGTTCTCGCCCACTCCGGGCAGGTCATGCAGCGGCTCTATCCCCGCGCCGCGCAATACCTCGGCCGGCCCTATGCCCGACAGCTGCAATATCTGCGGCGAATTGATTGCACCTGCCGCGAGGATAACCTCGCGCGCGGCGCGGAACGAAACCGATCTGCCACCGATCTGCGCGGTCACTCCCGTCACGCGCTTGCCGTCGAGATCGAGCCGCTGCACCGATGCCTGCGTGATCAGGCGCAGGTTCGCCCGCCGCAGCGCAGGTTTCAGGAACGCCTTCGCAGCCGAGCACCGCAGCCCGTTGCGTGTCGTCAACTGGTAATAGCCCGCGCCTTCCTGCCGCGCGCCGTTGAAATCGGGATTGGGCGGAATTCCGGATTCGGCGGCCGCGGCGATGAATGCCTCGCACAGCGGATGGCGGTCGACGAGATCCGAGACCGACAGCGGGCCCTCGGTGCCGTGATACTCGTCGGCGCCGCGGGCCTGTGCCTCGGAGCGTCGAAAGAGCGGCAACACGTCCGCAAAGCTCCAGCCCTCGTTTCCAAGCTGGCGCCAATGGTCGTAATCGGCCTGCTGCCCGCGAATGTAGATCAGGCCGTTGATCGAACTCGACCCGCCGACGACCCGGCCGCGCGGCCAGGCGATCCGGCGGTGGCCCGCATGGGGTTCGGGTTCGGTCCGGTAACCCCAGCTCAGTGTCGGATGGAAGATCAGCTTGGCATAGCCCACGGGGATGTGGATCCACGGGTTGCGGTCCATCGGTCCCGCTTCGAGAACCAGCACCCGATGCCGGCCGCTCGCGCTCAGCCTGTCGGCGAGCACGCAGCCGGCGGAGCCTGCTCCGATGATGATGTAATCCCAGTCGGCCTGCATCCACCCGGCCCCTAGCGCCAGCGCTGCACGGCGCGTTCCAGCCGGCGCAGCGCGACATCGAAGCTCCAGCCAAGGGCGCCGATCAGCACCATCGCGCCGATGGTCGTGGAGGCCTGAAGCGTCTGCTGTCCCACCAATATCAGATAGCCCAGCCCGGCGCGGGTGCCGGTGCCGGCGACGATTTCGGCAGCGATGAGCGCCATCCAGCCCGTTGCCACACCGATGCGCAAACCACCGATGAGCACCGGGATGGACGAGGGGATGCCCACCTCCAAGATGATGGTCATGGGCTTCGCCCCGAGCGTCCGGGCCGCCGCCATCAGGGTCGGGTCCACAGCGCGCATCGCCCCATAGGCGGAAATCAGGATCGGCGGCAGCGTGGAAATGAAGATCACGAAGGCCTGCGCGCCGAAATTCGCCCCGAACCAAAGGATCGCGAAGGGCGCCCAGGCGATGGGCGGGATGTAGCGCACGAGTTCGAAAAGCGGGGTCAACGCCCAGTCGAGCAGGCGGAAATACCCCATCACGAACCCCAGCGGCACGCCCAGCGCCACGGCCATCGCAAAGCCGCCGACGAAACGCTGGAACGAGGCCCACACATGCACATGCAAAGGCCCTTCGCCCACGGGATGCGTGGCCAGGCGCACCAGCCGCGCCACCACGTCACCGGGCATCGGCAGAAAATCGGGGTTGATGCGGAAAACCACGATCAGCCCCCACCAGAACGCGATCCAGAAGGCCAGGACGACGATCACCCAGCCGGTGCTTGCCGCGCCCGCCAGCCTGCCCTGCGTCGTGCCGCGCTCATACATCGCGTGAATCTCCTGCATTCCAGCGCAGCACACGCCGTTCGACCAGCAGGAAGGCGACATTCATCAGCGCGCCGATGGCGGCGATGATAAGCATGCCGCCGGCCATGATCTCGGCCTCGAAATTGCGGTATCCGCTCATGATCAGAAATCCGAAGCCACGCTCGGCCACCACCAGTTCGGCCGCGACGATGGTGGCCCATGCCACGCCGACCGAAATGCGCATACCCGTGAAGATGACCGGCGCCGCCGCCGGCAGGACCACCTCGGTCAGCAGCACCCGCTGATTTGCCCCGAGCGTCCGCGCGGCGGCGATGACGTTCTGTGGCACCTCGCGCACGCCGACATAGGAGTTCACCAGCACCGGCACCAGCGCGGCGACGAACACGATGAAGGTCCGGCCCGACAGCCCGATACCGAACCACAGGATGGCCAGCGGAATCCACGCCGGCGGGGGGATCGGGCGCAATACGGCGACCAGCGGGCCGAAAAGCCGGTCCACAAGGGGAAACCACGCCATCGCAACGCCGAGCGGAATACCGATCACCAGCGCCAGCGCGAAGCCCGACAGCATCACCGACATGCTGGCAATCAGATGGTCGAGCAGCGTGCTGCCCATATACCCGCGCGACACACGGGCAAGCCCGCCCAGCACATCGCCCGGCGAGGGCAGCACGAAGGGGCTGACCAGCCGAAGCGCATCGGTCGCGGCCCACCACGCCAGCGCAAAGAGCACGAGCGCGGTGCAGGGCACCACAAGCCGAAGGATCTTCGTAGCGGTCATGTCCTAGGCATCCTCATGGGTGGTGATCTCGCTGCGCACCGAATCCCAGACGCGATGGCGCAACTCCTGAAACCTCGGCTCGGAGGCGACATCGTTCAAAGGCCGGTCGCGCCAGTGGCCGGGGCCGGTGGCCGCGTTGACGTCGATCACCTCCTTGATCGTGCCGGGGCGGCGGCTCATGACGATCACCCTGTCGGCAAGATAGACCGCCTCTTCCACGGCATGGGTGATGAACAGCACCGCGGCACGCTGTTCGGACCAGATGCGCACCAGTTCTTCCTGCATCAGCGTGCGGTTCTGCGCGTCGAGTGCGGCGAAGGGCTCGTCCATCAGCAGCACCCGTGGCCGCATCACGAAGCTGCGCGCCAGCGCCACCCGCTGCTGCATTCCGCCCGACAACTGGCGCGGATAGTGCCGCTCGAACCCGGCAAGCCCGGTCAGGCGGATGTATTTCGCCACCCGCTCGCTGCGGTCGGCGCGGTCAACCCCGTTGATGCGCAGCCCGAATTCGATGTTGTCCCAGACGGTTTTCCACGGAAACAGCGAAAAGTTCTGAAACACGAGAGCCTTGTCGGGGCCCGGGCCGGTCACCGGCTTGCCGTCGAGCAGCACCTCGCCGGTGCTGGGGCGCAACAACCCCGCCGTGATGTGCAGAAGCGTCGATTTTCCGCAGCCCGACGGGCCGACGATCATCAGGAATTCCTGATCGCCGATCCCGAAATTCGTGGCCGACAGCGCTTGTACCGCCGACGCGCCCCGACCGAAGGTCATCGAGACATCGCGGTAGACGATGGAGTTGCTCATCTCGCCATCCTCTGGTTTCTGAATCGGCCGCGATGGCCCGGCGCGCGACACAGGCGCGCCGGGCTGCCGTTTCCGGCCGTTGCGCTCATTCTCCGGCTGCGACCGCTTCCAGATAGGACGGGTCGAAGTAGGGCGCGTAGTCCGGCACCTGATCCATGCGGCCCTGACGGATGAAGAACTCGGCGATCGCCTCGAAAGACGCCACGATCGGTGCAACCCCGTCTTCGCCCGGCCGCATCATTTCCAGTTGCTCGGCGGTATCCATATAGGTGGACATCACCAGATCGACCTCGCCCTCCAGCAACTCATCCGAGAAATCGAAGCCGCGGAACGCATCGTATTGGCGATACATATCGAACGTGCGCGCGCGGTCCTCGCGCACCCACTGCACGGCGTCTTCCTTGGCGCGCAGCCAGCGTACGATCACATCGGGATCGGTCCGCGCGATGAAGTCCGGATGCGCCACCGAAACACCGGGCATAGACAATTCCAGCTCCGCGGCGCTGCACAGCACTTCGTTTCCACGCTCGCGCAGGGCCGTGGTCTGCGGCGACCAGACCTGCGCCAGATCGCCTTCGCCGGCGGCAAAGGCCGACAGGGTTGCCTGCTGTTCGCTGGGGATGATCCGCACGTCATCGGTGGTCAGGCCCATCGATTGCAGGCAGGCCTCGGTCATGTAATGCCCGGTCGAAAGCGTCGTCACGAAGATGCGCGCACCGCGCAGGGCCTCGGGGTTCGCGCGTGCCTCGGCCACGAAATCCGGGCGGCCGAACAATTCGTGCATCGCGCCTTCCTCGGCGATCATGCCGACGGTCACAAGGCCCAGCGTCGGGCCGCCCAGCGTCTTCGGCGGCGCGCCAAGGAAGGTCATGTCCCATTGCCCGCCCGCAGCGGCCTGCATGATCGGCGCGCCCGATGGAAAGAAGCGCGGCTCGGTGCTGATGCCGTGCTTTTCGAACAGCCCGAGCTGATCGGCGACATAGAGGTAGAATCCCGTATAGGCGCTGATCGAGCTGGTGCGTACCTCGTCGAGCGCGCTGGCCGGCAGTGCGGTCGCGATCGAAAGGGCCGCCGCGGCCCCAAGACTTGCAAGTGTTTTCATCGTTTCCTCCCGTGTTATGCCGGTAACCGGCTCTGTCAAAGTAGCGGCTGCGAGGTCGGGATCATGATCTGACCTTCGCCCCAGCCTTCGGCGCAACTCACTGCTCCACCGGCGATGCGGTGCAGCGCGACATCCACCAAATCGGCCATTTCCTCGATCTCTGCCCCCTCGCCTACCGCGGCGCTGACATCGACGTCGATGGAATCGGCCCAGCGCTTCACCGTTGCCGGGTTGCCGCAGATCTTGATCGTCGGCGCCAGCGGGTTCCCCGAGGGGTTGAACACACCCATGGCGAACAGTGTCACCTGCGCGCCCGCCGCGATCATTCCGGTCAGCGAGACGGGGCTGAAGAATGGCGTGTCCATGAACCACAGGCCCGGCCCGGGCGGCGGGTCTGCGAAGCCCAGCGCGCCGCGAAACGGGGCCTTGCCGGTCTTCGAAACCGCGCCCATCGATTTTTCGACCAGCGTGGTCAGCCCGGCGGCGATGTTTTCCTCGGTCGGGTTGACGCCGCGATAGTTCTCGCCGTCCTCGCCCATTGCGGCTTCGCAGCGCGCCAGCGCCGCGAGGATCGCCTCGCGCGCCTCG
Source organism: Paracoccaceae bacterium (assembly GCA_007129775.1). GTDB lineage: Bacteria > Pseudomonadota > Alphaproteobacteria > Rhodobacterales > Rhodobacteraceae > Rhodobaculum. The sequence continues at coordinate 17,771 of SKUV01000107.1, forward strand.
GCCGAGGCCGCGCGGTCGCGGATAACGGACTCGGCGCCGATGAATTCGGCGGTCTCGGACACGATCGCGGTCCCGCCCGCCGCCAGCACCCGGTCCACCACCCGCCC
>SKUV01000151.1 GCA_007129775.1 Paracoccaceae bacterium
CACCGCCGCACCAAGGTCCGCTCGCCGAAAACCAACGGCTTCGTCGAGCGCTTCAACGGCACCGTCCTCGACGAGTTCTTCCGCCTGAAGATGCGCGAGCGGTTCTACGAAAGCGTCGAGGCGCTGCAGGAAGACCTCGACGCGTGGCTCGTATTCTACAACACCGAGCGCCCGCACCTCGGCTATCGCAACATGGGCCGACGACCCATCGAAACCGTCATGTCATTCGTCAGTCAAGAAGGTTAAGTGGACATATTTGCGTTTTCTCGGTGTCCCCGCCCTGCGCTATCCGCATTTAGAATGTCCGCAGGCGCGGCAGGTCATGCAGCCTTCGATCATCACCATCTCGTAGGCACCGCAGGCCGGGCAGGCCGCGCCGCGCGGGCTTTCGCCCACCGCCATCACCTGCGCCTGCGGGTCGGTCTTGAGCCCCAGCCCCTCGCCCCCGATGAAGCCGATCGCGATCAGATGCCGCTCGATCACCCCGCCGATGGCGGCGAGGATCGAGGGCACATAGCGCCCCTCCATCCATGCCCCGCCGCGTGGGTCGAACACCGCCTTCAACTCCTCCACCACGAAGGACACATCGCCCCCGCGCCGGAACACCGCCGAGATCATCCGCGTCAGCGCCACCGTCCAGGCGTAATGCTCCATGTTCTTGGAATTGATGAACACCTCAAAGGGCCGCCGGTGCCCGGCTATGATTATATCGTTTATCGTGATGTAGATCGCATGCTCGCTGACCGGCCATTTCAGCTTGTAGGTCGCCCCTTCCAGCGTCTGCGGCCGGTCCAGCGGTTCGGCGATATAGACCACATCGGCCCCGGTATCGGGCTGCGGCGCGGCCTCCTGCGCTTCGGAGACCGACAGCACGCTGCCGGTAACCGCGTTCGGGCGATAGGTCGTGCAGCCCTTGCAACCGGAGGCATAGGCTTGCCGGTAGACATCCTTGAACGCCTCGAACGAGATATCGGCGGGCACGTTGATCGTCTTGGAGATGGAGCTGTCCACCCATTTCTGCGCGGCCGCCTGCATCCGAACGTGATCGGCCGGGTCGAGTGTCTGGGCGTTCACGAAATGCTCCGGCAGGGGCGCATCGCCGTGCATCTCGCGCCAGAGCGCGACGGCGTGATCCACCACCTCCTCCTCGGTCTTGGATCCGTCTTTTTGCAGCACCTTGCGGGTGTAGCTGTAGGCGAAGATCGGCTCGATCCCCGAACTGACATTGCCCGCATAAAGGCTGATCGTGCCGGTGGGCGCGATCGAGGTCAGCAGGGCGTTGCGGATGCCGTGGCGGCGCACCGCATCGCGGATGGGTTCTTCCATCGCCTGCATGTTGCCCGAGGCGAGGAACGCCTCTGCATCAAACAGCGGAAACGGCCCCTTCTCGCGCGCCAGATCGACCGAGGCGAGATAGGCCGCGCAGGCGATCTTGTGCATCCATATCTCGGTCTGGCGCACGGCCTGCTCTGACCCATAGCGCTGCCCGACCATCGCCAGCGCATCGGCAAGCCCCGTCACGCCAAGGCCGATGCGCCGCTTGGCCTGCGCCTCGGCGGCCTGCTGCGGCAGGGGAAAGCGGCTGACATCGACCACATTGTCCATCATCCGCACCGCCGTGCGCACCAGATTCTTCAGCGCCGCCGCATCCAGCCGCGCCCGGGGCCCGAACGGGTCGATCACCAGCCGCGCGAGGTTGATGGAGCCCAGAAGGCAGGCGCCGTAGGGCGGCAGCGGCTGCTCGCCACAGGGGTTGGTGGCCGAGATCGTCTCGCAATAGGACAGGTTGTTCATCGCGTTCACACGGTCGATGAAGATCACGCCCGGCTCGGCGTAATCGTAGGTCGCGCGCATGATCCGGTTCCACAGATCGCGCGCCTCCACCGTGCGATAGACCTTGCCTTCGAACACCAGATCCCACGGCCCGCCGGCCTCCACCGCCGCCATGAATGCATCGCTCACCAGCACCGAAAGGTTGAACATGCGCAGCCGCGCGGCATCCTGCTTGGCTGCAATGAACTCCTCTATATCCGGATGGTCGCAGCGCATGGTGGCCATCATCGCGCCCCGGCGCGAGCCCGCCGACATGATCGTTCGGCACATCGCATCCCAGACATCCATGAACGACAAAGGCCCCGAGGCATCGGCGGCGACCCCGTGCACCTCGGCCCCGCGCGGGCGGATCGTACTGAAATCATAGCCGATACCGCCGCCCTGCTGCATCGTCAGCGCGGCCTCCTTCAGCATGTCGAAGATGCCCGACATGCTGTCGGGGATGGTGCCCATGACGAAGCAGTTGAACAGCGTCACGCTGCGCCCGGTGCCGGCGCCCGCGGTGATCCGCCCGGCGGGCAGAAAGCGGAAATCCTCCAGCGCCGCGTAGAATTCCGGCTCCCATGCCGCCGGGTCGGCCTCGGCCGCGGCGAGCGCCCGGGCGATCCGACGCCAGCTGTCCTCCACCGTGCCGTCGACCGGCGTGCCGTCTGCCGCCTTGAAGCGGTATTTCATATCCCAGATCTGTTCGGCGATGGGGGCATCGAAACGGGACATGGGCAGACCTCCGGACAGGGTCGGGGATGGGGCGCGCGGGAAACGCTCAAGATACGCCGCGACCCCGCGCCGGTCAATCGTGACGCAGCATCGGAGGCCACCTTGAAGCCGCCCGGCAGGGTGCTAGGATCGCGGTATCTGGGGGAACAGCCATGGCAGGTTGCATACATCTGGTAAAGCTTTGCGTCGGCGCCGAGTCGATCGACGACCTCGCCCGCTGGCAGCAGGAGCGGCGCGCGCGCACCGGCGACTCGCGGCCCGTCCATGTCACACGGATGTGGCCGAGGCGCGCGGCGGAGGTGCTCGCGGGCGGCTCGCTTTACTGGGTGATCCGCGGCGTGATCCTCGCGCGTCAGCCCGTCGCCGCGCTGGAGGAACGACGCGGCGAGGACGGCATCCTGCGTTGCGCGATAGTGCTGGAGCCCGAGATCATCCGCACAGAGCCCGCCCCCCGCCGCCCCTTTCAGGGCTGGCGCTATCTGGCGCCCGCCGATGCCCCGCGCGATCTGCCGCCCATGCGGGACGGTGACGATGCCCTGCCGCCCGCGCTGAGCGCCGCGCTGGCCGATCTCGGGGTCCGCTGAGGCCGGGCGCGGGCGGACCTGGCGTGCCGCGATCCGGCAGTCACGGGGAGGAAACACCCGGTGCTGCCCCCGGTCGGTCGGGGCGCGCGCAACCAAATCGACCCGCAGCGCGCCAGCGCCCGGCGCAAATGCCGCCACTGGCAGGTGCTGCGCCGCCCGCGCAGCCGGGCAAGCGCTCAGCCCCTCGCGCGCGCCGCCTTGAACGGCGCCATACCAGCGCGGGCGAGTTCGTCGGCGCGCTCGTTTTCCGCATGGCCGGCATGGCCCTTGATCCATTGCCACCGCACCTTGTGGCGGGCCTGCGCGGCGTCCAGCGCGCGCCACAGATCGGCATTCTTCACGGGCTTGCGCGTCGAAGTCTTCCAGCCGTTGCGCTTCCAGCCGGCCAGCCATTCGGTGATACCGTTCTTCACATAGGCGCTGTCGGTGACGATGGTGATCTCGCTCGGCCGGTTCAGCGCCTCCAGCGCGCGGATCGCCGCCAGCAGTTCCATCCGGTTGTTGGTGGTCTCGGCCTCGCCGCCGCAAAGCGCGCGCTGCCGCACCACCCGCGCGCCGTCAAGCGCCTGCAGCAGCACGCCCCAGCCCCCGGGGCCGGGATTGCCGCTGCAGGCCCCGTCGGTATGGGCAACAAGGCGCAACGCGCCCGCCGCCGCGGCCATGGGCGTGTCATCCTGCGATGCCGGCGCGTCAGCCATAAAGCCCCACCAGCAGGCACAGCAGAACCACCAGGGTCAGCACCGCGCGCAGCCGCAGCCACCATTCCGGCACCAGCCCCCAGCGGGCGAATTGCGCATCCAGCGTGAAGACCGCCAGAAATCCCACCAGCAGCGCCGAAAGCGCGGTCTGCGGCCCGCCCCCCACCATGAAAAAAGTCCAGAGCGCCGGCAGAACCGACAGGCCATAGGCGCGCAGCGCCAACGTCCCCTCGGCCCGCGTGGCAAAACCCCACAGCACCCCGGACATGAACGACAGGATCACGATGCCATAGGCCGCCAGCACATATTGCCCGGCCATGCGCGGCGACAGCGCCGTGCGCGCCCAGTCGGCCAAGGCGGGCGACAGCACCGTGGCCGCGCCCCACAGAAACGGCAACAGTCCCGCCAGACCGAGCGCCAGCGGCACCGCGGGCACATGTGCGAAAAACCGCATCCGCGCGTGCCGTCAGGCCGGCTCGCGCAGCACGCGCGGCACCTTGAACTCCACGTTCTCGACGGCGGTCTCGACCAGTTCGCGCGTCACCTCGAAGCGTTCCGAAAAGGCGTCGATCACCTCTTCGATCAGCACCTCGGGCGCGCTGGCCCCGGCGGTGATACCCACCGCGCGCGCGCCTTCCAGCGACCGCCAGTCGATTTCCGCGGCACGCTGGACAAGCTGGGCATGGGCGCAGCCCGCCCCCTGCCCGACTTCCACCAGCCGGCGCGAGTTCGACGAATTCGGCGCCCCGATCACAAGCAGTGCGTCGACCCTCGGCGCGATCGCCTTGACCGCGGCCTGGCGGTTGGTGGTCGCATAGCAGATGTCTTCCTTGTGCGGCCCGACGATGGCGGGAAAACGCGCCTGCAGCGCGGCCACGATATCGGCGGTGTCATCGACCGAAAGGGTGGTCTGGGTGATGAAGGCCAGCCGCCCCGGGTCGCGCACCTGCAGGCGTGCCACATCCGCCACCGTTTCCACCAACAGCACCTCTCCGGGCGGCAGCTGGCCCATGGTGCCGATCGTCTCGGGGTGGCCCTCGTGGCCGATCATCACCATCTGCAAGCCGTTGGCGTGATGGCGCTCGGCCTCGATATGGACCTTGCTGACCAGCGGGCAGGTGGCGTCCACATAGACCATGTTGCGGCGTGCGGCCTCGGCCGGCACGGCCTTGGGCACCCCGTGGGCGGAAAAGATCACCGGCCGGTCGTCGGGGCAATCGTCCAGTTCCTCGACGAACACCGCCCCCTTGGCCCGCAGCCCGTCGACGACGAAACGATTGTGCACGATCTCGTGGCGCACATAGACAGGGGCGCCCCATTTCTCGAGCGCCATTTCAACGATCTTGATGGCCCGGTCGACACCGGCGCAGAAGCCGCGCGGGGCGGCCAGATAAAGGGTCAGGGGAGGGCGGGTCATGGCAGGCTCCGTCATTACTCCCAGAGGTAAGCCGATCTGCCCGCAACGTCCACCCGCAAGATCGGGCCGGCCCTCCCGCGCAGCCTCTGCGGCCGGGCGCGAAGGGCAGCGCCCGCGACGCGAGGGGCGGGGCCGCAGGCACCGGCC
>SKUV01000379.1 GCA_007129775.1 Paracoccaceae bacterium
GCGCCCCTCGCGCGCGGGCAGCGCGAAGGAGTTGTCCTCGAGAAGGTCGAAGACCGCCACGCGGCGCTCCTGCTCGATCTCGGGCGTGGGGGCGGGCAGCCCGGTATCGTCGATCTCGATATGGCAGATGCGGGTCATGGCATGTCTTTCGCGGGCAGGTTCGTTACGCGGCACCGGTGCGGCCCGCGCGCCACGGTGATGCCGCAGCGCGCGCACGGGCGCAAGTGGGTAGGGCGATGGCAGGCCGGGCGGGCCGGGACGCGGCGTGCAGGCGCCGGCAGCGTATGGCTGCGGTCGACCGTCCGCTGCCCGGTTGGCGCGCGGGGCGTTCCGGGTGGGCTGGAATGGACCGTTGAAATGATTAGTGCCAAGGCAGGGCAACGGATGGCCGCGGGCAGCCGCGCGCAACGCGTGGGGTCGGCGCTTGATGCCGGCCCCGTCCGGAAGACCTAACGCGGTGCACCAAGCCTCGCCAAAGCGGCTGGCCGGTGGGGCGGCCATCCGCTGCCCGGGCCGCTTCGCGGCGTTCACCGGGCGGGCGTGGAAGGTGCCGTGACCGGTGTATGTGTCCCGCGGGGATGGCATCGAGACACAAGGGCAAAGGCTGGCCGAAGGTGAGGGGGGCCGTGGCCCCGGTGGTGTTGCGCAAGCCCCCGAACGCCATCGGCTGCCCGGGGGGTGCGTGCAGCGTTCACCGGGCGGGCGGGTAGGGACGGCGGTGTGTCGTGCTGCGCCTGCCGCCAGCCCTTCAGCCGTTCAGCCGGTCCAGCCGCGCGCGCACGCTCAGCCCGTGGGCCTGCAGGCTTTCGGCATCGGCCAGCCGCTCGGCCGCCGGGCCGATGGCGCGCAGGGCCTCGGGCGTCATTCGTGCAAGCGTCGTGCGTTTGAGAAAATCCAGCACCGACAGGCCCGAGGAAAACCGCGCCGAGCGCGCGGTGGGCAGCACATGGTTGGGCCCGCCCACGTAATCGCCGATCGCCTCGGGGGTCCATCTGCCCAGAAAGATCGCGCCGGCATGGGTGATCCGCGCCGCCAATGCCTCCGGATCCTCCACGCATAATTCCAGATGCTCGGGCGCCAGACGGTCCGACAATGCCGCCGCCTGCGCCAGATCGCGCACCACGATCACCGCACCGAAATCGCGCCAGCTTGCCCCGGCGATCGCGCGCCGCTCCAGCGTTTCGAGCCGCGCGGCTACGGCCCTTGCCACCGCCTGCCCGAAACCCGCATCATCGGTGATCAGTATCGCCTGCGCGCTTTCGTCATGTTCGGCCTGACTGAGCAGGTCGAGCGCGATCCAGTCGGGATCGTTGTGCCGGTCCGCGATCACGAGGATCTCGGACGGCCCCGCGATCATGTCGATGCCCACTCGGCCGAAGACCCGCCGCTTCGCCGCCGCCACCCAGGCGTTGCCGGGCCCGGTGATCTTGTCCACCGGCGCGATGGTGTCGGTGCCGTAAGCCAGCGCCGCGATGGCCTGCGCCCCGCCGATGCGCCAGATTTCGTCCACCCCGGCGATGCGCGCGGCCATCAGCACCAGCGGGTTGGCCACACCGTCGGGGGTGGGCACGGCAATCGCCAGCCTGCCCACCCCGGCCACCCGCGCCGGAATGGCGTTCATCAGCACCGAGGAGGGATAGCTCGCCAGCCCCCCCGGCACATAGAGCCCGGCCGAGGCGACGGGCGTCCAGCGCCAGCCCAGCGACGCGCCGGCCGCGTCGGTCCAATGCGCATCCGCCGGCACCTGCCGTTCGTGATAGGCGCGGATACGCTCGGCCGCCAGTTCCAGCGCGGCGCGGTCCTCGGCGCTCACCCGGGCGCATTCGGCGGCGATTTCCGCGGGGGAAAAGGCCAGCCGGTCCGGGCTCAGCGTCAGTCGGTCGAACCGCGCGGTCAGTTCGATCAGCGCGGCATCGCCGCGCGCCCGCACATCGGCGATGATCGCGGCCACCGCGTCGTCGACATCGGCGGCCTCTTCGCGCTTGGCGCCCAGCAGCGCGCGGAACCCGGCCTCGAAATCCGGATCGTCGGCGTTCAGGAAAACCGGCATCACGTCTCCAGCGGGTGATCGGGCCGCTTGCGCGAGGGCGCCACATAGGGTCGCGTCACGTCGCGCAAGCTGGCCTCCAGACATTCCACGTCGAGCGCGACGGCCCCGTCGCCCGCCAGCGTCAGGGTCACGCGGCCGGTGCCGTCCTCGCCCGGGGTGAACTCTGCCGCCAGAAGCGACAGCACCGTGTCGCGCTCTGTCAGATCGACCCCTTGGGTGGCCACGGCCATCACATCCTCGAAGGCCAGCACCGATTGCACCCGCTCGAAGGGGCGGCCCCGGCGTTCGGCGGCCGGCGCGTCCTCCCAGCGAAAGCGGTTGAGCAAGACGGCAAAACGACGCTTGCGGCGCTGCCATGTCATCTCGGTGATCGGAAAGACCGCATCCTGCACCAGCGACGAGATCACGCGCAGATCATCGCCATCGAGCGCCCGCAGCGCCAGCGGCGCCTCGCGCCCGTCCTCGAACCGCGCGTCCCCGGTCATGTGCCGCTGATCCGTTCGATCTGCGCCCCGCAGGCGCGCAGCTTTTCCTCGACACGTTCATAGCCGCGATCGAGGTGGTAGACGCGGCTCACCAATGTCTCGCCCTCGGCAGCGAGGCCGGCAAGGATCAGCGAGACGCTGGCGCGCAGGTCGGTGGCCATCACCGGCGCGCCGCGCAGGCGTTCCACCCCGGTGACCCGCGCGGTGCCGCCATGCACATCGATCCGCGCGCCCATGCGCATCAGTTCCGGCGCGTGCATGAAGCGGTTTTCGAAAATCCGCTCCTCCAGCACGCTTTCGCCCTCGGCGGTGCACATCAGCGCCATCATCTGGGCCTGCAGGTCGGTGGGAAAGCCGGGAAACGGCTCGGTCACCACATCGACGGCGCGCACGCGGCCGCTGTGATGGGACACTTTCAGCCCCGTCGGGGTCTCGGTGACGGTGACGCCGGCGGCATCGAGCTTTTCGGCGAAGGCCGCGATCAGATCGAGCCGCCCGCCGATGCATTCGACCTCGCCCCCGGTGATCACCGGGGCCAGCATGTAGGTGCCCAGTTCGATCCGGTCGGTCACGACCGGGTGGGTGGCGCCGTGCAACTGATCGACCCCCTCGACGGTGATGGTGGAGGTGCCCTCGCCCCCGATCCTCGCGCCCATGGCGCGCAGGCAGCGGGCCAGATCGACGATCTCGGGCTCGCGCGCGGCGTTGCGGATCTCGGTGGTGCCGCGGGCGAGCGTCGCGGCCATCAGCGCGTTTTCCGTGGCGCCCACGCTGACGATGGGAAAGTCGATCACCGCGCCGCGCAAGCCCGCGGGCGCGCTTGCGTGCAGATAGCCTTCGCGCAACTCAAGCTCTGCGCCCAGCCGTTCCATCGCCATCTGGTGCAGGTCCACCGGGCGCGCGCCGATGGCGCAGCCCCCCGGCAGGCTGACTTCGGCCCGGCCCCAGCGCGCCAGCAGCGGGCCCAGCACGAGGATCGAGGCCCGCATCTTGCGCACGATGTCATAATCGGCGCGCTGGCTGGTGATCGCATGGGACGACAGCGCCAGCACCCGGCCATCCTGCAGCCCCGTCACCTCGGCGCCCAGCGATTGCAGCAGCACCGACATGGTCCGGATATCCGACAGCCGCGGCGTGTTGGTCAGCGTCAGCGGGCTGTCCGTCAGCAATGTGGCGGGCATCAGCGTCAGGCAGGCGTTCTTGGCCCCTGCGATCGGAATCTCTCCGTGAAGCGGCGTGCCGCCGGTGACGCGAATGGAATCCATCTGCCTGCCTCACTCCTCGCGCGGGGGCGCTTTCGCCGGTTCCGGAGCGGGCTGTCCGCCGCGCCCCTCGCCCCTTGCCCTTGCCTGCTCCTTGCGCCGCGCGATATTGGCCCTGAGCGCGGATTTCAGCCGTTCGGCGCGGCGCTGCGCCGCGTCGGCTGTCTTGCTGTCCGTGTCACGCGGCGCTGCCATGGCCCTTCCTTAACGCAGGCTCCGGGGCGGGTCCAGATCGACAATCGTGCCCGGCGAAGCGGCGCCGGCGCGCCAGATTCGGGCTTGCACCGGCCCGGCTTTGCCGCTATCCCCCGGCCTCGACGCGCGGCCCCCCGGCCGCATCGATGCTGCGGTAGCTCAGTGGTAGAGCACACCCTTGGTAAGGGTGAGGTCGAGAGTTCAATCCTCTCTCGCAGCACCATCTCCCCGCTCGCCCCGTGCCGGACACCGCCGCCCATACACCGCCGCCCATGCACCGCCGTCCATGCACCGCCACCCGTGCGGCCATTGCCGCCGGGCCGATTTGACTGGTTTTCAACTTTGCCACTATCATGGGCAGGCGTTTGCCACTATCATCGGCAGGCGCGGTCTCACGCGCCGCTCCCTTGCGCCGCTGTGACGGTTCGCGCCCGTTGCAAGGAGCGATGCGATGCCCCAGACCCAGACCCAGACCCAGCATCAGACCCGGGCCCAGACCGGGGCCCAGACCGGGGCTCAGACCGGGGCTCAGACCGGGGCTCAGACCCGGGCCTTGAGTCAGACCCAGATCGACACCTACCGGCGCGACGGTTTCATCGTCGTGCCCGATGTGCTGTCCCCCGACGAGGTGGCGCAATTGCGCCGCGTCACCGATACGCTGGTGGAGGCCGCGCGCGATGTCTCCGAACACACCAACGTCTATGACCTCGAACCGGGGCACAGCCCCGATGACCCGCGCGTGCGTCGGATCAAGAAACCCGACCGGGTGGACCCGGTCTATGACCGGACCCTGCGCCACCCCGCCATCATCGCGATCCTGCAGCAACTGATCGGCCCGGCGGTGCGCTTTGACAATGCGAAACTGAACATGAAATCTCCGGGCTACGGCGCGGCGGTGGAATGGCATCAGGACTGGGCCTTCTACCCCCATACCAATGATGATCTGTGCGCCGTGGGCGTGATGATGGACGATTGCGAGTTGGAAAACGGCCCGCTTCTGTGTATTCCCGGCAGCCATCTTGGCCCGGTCTACGACCATCACGCCGACGGGCGGTTCTGCGGCGCCATGGCCGCGCGGATCGACGGGGTCGATTACAGCGCCGCGGTTCCGGTGACGGGCAAGGCGGGGTCGATCTCGATCCACCATGTGCGCACGATCCACGGCTCGGCCAGCAACACCTCCGACAAGCCGCGGCGGCTGCTGCTTTATCAATACAGCGCCGCCGACGCTTGGCCGCTCAAGGGGCCGCCGTCGGATTGGGAGGCGTGGAAAGCGCGGCTCTTGTGCGGCAGCCACGA
>SKUV01000273.1 GCA_007129775.1 Paracoccaceae bacterium
TGCTGGGCCGGTCATACAGATCGAGCGGGGTGCCGATCTGTTCGATCCGCCCGCCGTTCAGAACCACGATCCTGTCGGCAAGGGTCATCGCCTCGTCCTGATCATGCGTGACATAGATCGATGTGATCCCCAGCCGCTGACGCAGGGCCTTGATTTCCGTGCGCATCTGCACGCGCAGCTTGGCGTCGAGGTTGGACAGGGGTTCGTCGAACAGAAACACCTCGGGGTCACGCACGATCGCGCGGCCCATCGCCACGCGCTGCCGCTGCCCGCCCGAAAGCTCCCTAGGAAAGCGACCGGCCAGCCCGTCGAGCCCCAGCAACGCCGTGGCATTGGACACGCTTGTCTCGATCTCGCCTCGGGGGGCCTTTCGGATCTTCATGCCAAAGCCGATATTCTCGGCCACCGTCAGATGCGGAAAGAGCGCGTAGCTCTGGAACACCATGGCGACATTGCGATCCCGCGTTGGCACATTCTTCAGTGACCGCCCGCCCAGCCGGATATCGCCCGAGGAGATGGATTCGAGCCCCGCAATCGCCCGAAGCAACGTAGATTTGCCACAACCCGACGGGCCGACAAGAACGACGAATTCCCCATCCGCCACATCCAGCGAAATGTCGCTAAGCGCCTGAAAACTGCCATAGACCTTGTTGATGCGGTCGATTTTGAGATCAGACATATGCCTATCCTTTCACCGCGCCGGCCGTCAGGCCGATCACGATGTATTTCTGCACGATCAGGACGAAGACGAGGATCGGCGCCAGTTGCACGCTGGCCGCCGCGAACAGAACGCCCCATTGCACCCCTTCCAGCGTGCCGGTGATCTCGGCCAGCACCAGCGGCGCGGTCTTGGCCTCGCTGGAGGTGAAGATCAGCGCGAACATGTATTCGTTCCACGCAAACACCACCACGAAGACACAGGCCGCGACCATGCCATGCACCGACAGCGGCAGGATGATCCGGGTCAGGCGCTGAAACAGGGTCGCGCCCTCGACCTCGGCGGCTTCTTCCAGTTCGCGCGGGATCTGGTCGATGAAGGTTTTCAGGATCCAGGTCGAGAGGCTGACGAAGAACGCCGCATACAGCAGGATCAGCAGGGCATGCGTGTCATTCAGCCGGAACTGGTTGACGACCGGAAAGAGCGGGATCGTCACCACCACCGGCGGCAGCATCCGCAGAAAGATCATCGAGAAGGCCGACAGCGTCAGCCAGCGCGACTTGAACCGCGAATAGGCATATCCCGCCGCAAGCGAAACGACAGCCGTCAGTACCGTTGCCCCGACCGTGACGATCAGCGAATTCCACAATCCTTCGACGAATTGCGGCCAGGCCCGAAACAGCATCCGGTAGTTTTCCAGCGTCGGGGTGAAGGCAAGGAACTTCGGCGGAAAGGCGAAGATGTCGATCGGCGTCTTGAAAGACGAGGAGACGACCATGAAGATCGGAAAGGCCGACCAGATCACCGCCAGTGCCAGAATGATGCTGCGCACACCAAGGATGAGGTAGCGTTCAAACATTGTTCCGCATCCCCTTGTACAGCCGGTACAGGTAATAGGATGCCACCAGCAGCGACAATATCTGCATCGCGATGCCGGTCGCCGCGGCCGGACCGAAATCGAAATAGCGAAAGGCCGTGCGATAAAGATAGATCCCCAGCACCTCGGTCATGCGGGCCGGCCCGCCTTCGGTCAGAAGCCAGGCTTCGCTGAAAAGGCGCATGGCGAAGATATAGCGGAACATCAGCGCGATCAGGATGGCGGGGGCGATCACGCGCAGGGTCACATGCCGGAACACCTGCCATTCATTGGCGCCTTCGACCCTCGCCGCGGCCTTCAGGTCTTCGGGCACTGTCGCGATGGCCGAATAGAGGATGATCAGGGTGAAGGGCAGATGAATCCAGATCGAGACCAGCGAAATCAGCCCCAGCCCCTGCATGGGGTTTCTGGTCCAGTTGAAATCGATGCCGAACGCCTGTTTCAGCAGAACGTTGAACACGCCGATCCCCGGCTCGAAGGCGAATTTCCACATCACCACGGCGCTGACTTCGGACACGGCATAGGGTGCGATCAGGATCGAAAAGACCAGGCCCTTGCCGATGAACCTGAAGTTCAGCGCCACCGCGATGATCAGCGCGAGGATCAGTTCGGCATAAACGACGACATTGACCACGATGAAGGTATTCAGGGTCGCCCGCCAGAAAATCCTGTCACCGAAGATCTGCCGGTAGTTGTCCAGCCCCACGAAAACCGGATCGGTGCCGAATGTGGTTTCGGTCAACGACAGCCAGATCACAAAGACCGAAGGTATGCCGATGATGGCAAACAGCAGGATAAGGACGGGCGACACCATCAAGGCCGCGACCCACCGATTTGCCTCGAACATCCGGAAACTCCCTGATCAGCGGCTCCGGAAGCCCGGGATGAACCGGGCTTCCGGCGATTGTCGCGTCACTGGCTGATCAGTTCGGCAGCAACGGCGTCACGCGGTCCTGCACGGACTGCATCGCCTCTTCCGCCGTCTTCATGCCCAGCAGCAGAAGGTCCATCTCCTCCTTGAAGATGTCGATCACGCGGGCAGAGTTGCGCCAGCCCGGCAGCGGGGGACGGGCGACCGCAAGAACGGCCTGTTCGGCCTCCGCATAGGCGATCAGTTCTGCCATGCGCGGGTCGTCATAGGCCGACGGGCGGACCGGGCCATTGCCGTTCAGCGCGCCGCGGATCGTGTTCTCGACGGTCATCGCATTGCGGATGAAATCCCAGGACAGCTCATGGTTGGCCGAGTTCTGCGGGATGAACATTGCCCAGAATTCGGTCCTGACCGGTGCCGCGTCGAACCCTTCCAGCGTTGCCGAGGCCGGAACCGGGATCGAGATGATGTCGCCGGCAAAGAGGCTTTCGGCGGGGTTGTTGAAGTTCCGGTTGCGCCCGAAGGGCGAGATCGCCATCACGCCGCGCCCCTGCTGCATCAGCGTGATCGCGTCTTCGGTCTGGAAATTGAGGAAGTTGTCAGGCAGCACCCCTTCCTCGAAGAGATCCTTCACGGTTTGCACCGCGGCGATCATTTCGGGGCTGTTGGCGCGCAAGTCGAAGTCGGGCGTCAGGAAATCGCCATTGCTCTGCGCGCGGGCGATATCGGTGATGTGGGTCGGGGCGCGTTCATCCAGCACCAGCCCGAACACGCTGGCCCCGTCGTCGCGCTGGTGGGTCGCCGCCCGCGCCACCTCCAGCACCTCTTCGAAGGTGGTCGGCACCTCCAGCCCCAGATCGGCCAGAATCGCGGTGTTCACATGAAGCGCCGCAGTCGCATGGCGGAACGGAATGCCATAAAGCTTGCCATCGATGGTCATGGCGTCCAGCATCCCGGCGGGCAATTCGTCGAACGCCTCGATCGGATGCTCGGCCAGAAGATCGTTCAGCGGCAGGAACATACGGTCGAATTCGGGTGTGAAATACAGGTTCGCCGCAAACCCCACGTTCACCGCTGTCGATGACAGGCTGGCCTCGCGATAGAGCCGGTCATGAATCCCGGCGACATCGAAGGTCAGCCACTCGACGCTGGCGCCGTGTCGGTTCGCCCATTCGGCGGCGAAATCCCCGCCGGTGTCGCCGGTCATCGTTGTCTGATGCACGCGGTGGCCGACCACTGTCAGCGTTTCGGCTGATGCGGGTGTGACCCCAAGCCCCATCACCACCGACGATGCCACCACGGCCGCGACGCTTCTGACTGCAGATCTTGTCGTACTGCGCATTGCTGGTTTCCTCCCTCGCACAGACTGCTTGCGACAAGCTGCGGCGCCATGTAATACATGTCAATTATGTGTGTGAGTTTTCTGCTTACTTGTAAGACATCTATGCCTTGTGGAGCGCCGCCGCGCGGACCCGGCCAAGGCGGGGCGCCGGGCGCGCGGATGCGCTTGCGTGACATCGGCGCAGACGGGTTTATCGGCCAGCCCGGCCGTCACACGAGCACGGGCGCCGAACTGTCCCTCCGTCCGCGTCGGAGGTGTCGCGCCCCGAGCGATGAAATGCGATGTAACGACCAGAGGTGCGCATGACGACCCCCACCGCCCGAAGGGCAGCACCCCGGACTGCGCCGGAACCCACCCAAGAACGCGGTCCGGACCACAGGCCGTACCACAGCCCGGCGCGCAACCGTGTCGATTGTGTCGAAGCCGGGATCACCGCGCTGATCGAACAGGGTGAGTTTGGCGTGGATCAGCGCCTGCCTGCGGAGAATGAACTTGCGCAGAGGTTCGGGGTGTCGCGGCCCGTCATCCGCGAAGCGATCGGCCGCCTCGCCGCGCGGGGCATGATCCGCACCGAACGAGGGCGCGGCAGTTTCGTTCAGCCGCCGGAATTGCTCCAGCGCCTGACCCTCAATCCGATCACCTCGATCGATGATCTGCTGGCATTTCAGGAATTGCGCATCGCCATCGAACAGCAGGCGGGCTCGCTGGCCGCAACCCGACGGTCAGAAGCGGATCTTGCGAAAATGATCGATCTGAACGCGCGCATGTCCGCCGTGAATGCGGATCGGAAATATGGCGGCGATCTGGATGCCGAATTTCATGTCGCCATCGCCGCAGCAACCCACAACGCTGTGTTGCTGGATGCGCAGAAGGCGCTGAGCAACCATACGAAACAATGGATCTCGACAGTTTCGCATATCGTGAACCACCCCGAAACCGCCCGCAGCGAATACCGCCTGCGCGAACATGAAGCGATCATCGACGCGATCAGACGCATGGATCCGGATGCCGCGGCTCTTGCCATACGGCGGCATATCGAAAACGGGCGCACGCGCTTTCTGGCCAATCTGTCCAAGCAATCCGGCCGGAAACAACTGGCGGCCGGACCCGTTTCGCACAAACTGAGCGACCCATAGCCGGCGCGGATGTCGGCGCGTTTGGCCTGGCAACCTGCGCGTCGCTTCGCCGATCCGGAAATCCCGCCGACACCTGGCGCAACAGCAAGCCAGCTTGTGCAAGCCCACCCGATGGTGTTGACTTCCGTGCAACTGCTCGGCCGGGGCCGAGGCGCGCGAAACCGGAAAGGCATGGTATGACCAATCGCTGGAAACCGCTCGTCGAGTGCGTGGAGGGCATCGCCGGGCAGGTTGATGCCGGTGTGAGCGTCATCGCGCCGGACGGTGCCGCCTGGAATGTGCAGGGCGATGTGCTCTTTCCCTCGGCCAGCACCGCGAAAATCCCGATCATGATCGAAATCTGGCGCATGATCGACCGCGGCGAGGCCGCGCTGGACGACATGCACACGGTATCCACGGCAGACAAGTCGAACGGCAGCGGCGTTTTGCGGCTGATGCATTCGGGGCTGGCGCTCAGCCTCGGCGATCTGCTGTATCTGATGATGGCGATCAGCGACAACACCGCCACCAATATGCTGATGCGCCTTGCCGGTATCGACCGCATCAACGCGACGATGCGAGAGCTTGGCATGACACACTCGATTCTGGGGCGGCCGATGGTGGGGCGGCTCGCCATCGAAGGCGAGCAGGAAAACCTCGCCACGCCGAGCGATTACACCCGGGTGATCGACGCCATCTGGACCGGCAGCGCGGCCTCGCCCGAGGCCTGCACCGCGATGATCCGGACGCTGGAAAAGCAGCAGAACACCCGGCGGATCGGACATTTCGTGCCAGAGGCGCGCGGCTATCGCTGGGGGTCGAAGACGGGCACCAACCCGGGCATCGTCAATGATGCGGGCTTTGTCATCGGGCCGCAGGGGCGGATGCTGATCAGCGTCTATCTGCGCGGTGTGGACGACAAGGTGGAAGGCGAGCGCATGATCGCCCGGATCGCGCGATCCGCCATGCAGGCCTGCGGCCTGCACTGAGCCCCCGGCCGGACGGCCCTCAGCCGCTTGCGCCGGGGCTGTCGCGCCGGAGCATGGAACCGAGCGCAACCACATTGCCGCCCATGCCGGCCGCATCCGCGGCCTCCTTGCCCAGCGGGGTGGTGACCAGCCGCGCGCCTCGCCCGGTCACCGCGCCGTCCCGCATGATCATCGATCCGGCGACGAAGCTTGCCTTGGGCCGCCCGCGCTCGAGGTCCAGCACGCTGATATCGGCATCCGCACCAGGCCCGAGATGGCCCTTGCCGGTCAGGCCCAGCGCGCGGGCGGGCGCAAAGCTCGACTTGATGACGAAATCCGCCATGCTCCAGGCCTCCAGCCGCACGAGGGCCAGCCCCATCTCCACAATCACGTTGCGGGGGATGCCGCCCCCGTCGGTGGCGAGCGCATCGACGATGAATCCGTCGTTCTCGCCCCTTGCCGTGGCCAGCCGCAGGCGCGGCTCGCTCGGGTTGGCCATGAAGCTGACGCCCAGCCGCGTTTCGCGCGCCCGCCATGCCGCCACGGCGTCACGCCCCGTCGCCAGAACGACCGCATCTTCGGTTTCCTGATTCAGCATCGCCCAACCTGCCTCGATCGCCTCGGCAAGGCCGGCCTCGGTCGGGGCGAAGCCGCCGATCTTGAGCCAGTTGCGCGTCTGCAGGCTTTCCGGCACGCCTTTTGCGCATTTGGCGCTCGTCGCGTTGATCGGCGACAGATAGGATTCGGAGGTGATGTGCGGATGCGCCTGCAGGGCCGCCAGCGCCTCCTCTCCCTCGGCCATCGCGGGGCGCACCAGCCCGCGCGTGTAGCTGTTGATATGGGCCATGTGCAGCGGGTGGCCCGCGCTCAACTCGCAGCCTTCGAGCATCCCGTCGATATGCGATCCGGTGGCCAGCGTGCCGGCATGAAAGGCGACATAGGCGCCCTCGTCAGCGGCCAGCGCGATGGTGCGGGCCGTGGCCTCGGGCGTCATCGGATAATGGCCACCCAGCAGCTTGAGCCCGATCGCGCCCGCGCGCAGGCTGCGGGCCAGCAGGTCGCGCAACTCGGCCACGTCCGGGTCGGTCGTGGTGACGGTGTGTCCGGGCCGGACGTAGTTGATACAGGCGATGTTGAGCCCCGCGCCATGATCGCGCGCAAGCTCGACAACCCCTTCGATCGGCCCGGCCATATCCAGCGCCGTGGTCACACCCGCCCGCGCCAGCATCCGATGCCCGGCCCGGCCGCCCAGCCATGGCGAGACATGGACATGCATATCGATGATACCTGGCACCGCGGCGAAACCCGTCAGATCATGCTCTTCGGGGGCAGAGCCCGTGATCTCGGGCGCGACCTCGGCAATCCGTGCGTCGCTCATGGCGATGTCGCGGATACCGTCGAGCCCGTTTTGCGGGTCGATGACCCGGGCATTTCGCAAGATGACATCGTAACGCGCAGCCATTGGCAAGCTCTCCTGACGTGATCACGGGCCCGCCGCCCGTGTTATCATCTTCGCCGCACCCGGTCGACTGGCGGAATTGTCGTCACGTCAGGTCCGGCACCACCCAGTCACGACCGGGGACGGAGCCGAGCAACTCGCGCGTGTAGGAATGCCGGGGATCGGCGAACAGGCGGCTTGTCGGTTCGTATTCGACGACTTCGCCCTTGGACATGACGGCGATGTGGTCGCAAATCTGTGCCGCCACCCGCAGATCATGGGTGATGAACAGCATCGACAGTCCGAAGCGGTCGCGCACATCGTCCAGCAGTTTCAGAACCTGCGCCTGAACCGACACATCCAGCGCCGAAACGGGCTCGTCCGCCACGAGGATTTCGGGGTCGAGCGCGAGGGCGCGGGCAAGCCCGATGCGCTGGCGCTGACCGCCCGAGAATTCGTGCGGGAAGCGGCCGGCCGCGCTTGTCTCCAGCCCGACAAGTTCCAGCAATTCTGCGGTGCGCCGCCTGGCCTCTGATGTGGACGTGCCGTGAATGATCATACCTTCCGAGATCAGCCGCCCGACCCGGTAGCGCGGATTGAGCGAGCCGAAAGGGTCCTGAAACACCATCTGGACGCGCTTGCGAAACTTGCGCAGCTCCGCCCGGCCCAGCGCCCGCTGATCCTGCCCGTCGAGCATGATGCTGCCGGAATCGGCCTCCAGCAGGCGCACGATCAGCCGCGCGAGCGTGGACTTGCCCGAGCCGGATTCGCCGACCACCCCGAGCGTGGTTCCACGATAAAGCCGGATCGAGACATCCCGCACGGCATCGACCTGACGCCCGCCGATGCCGAACAGACCGCCGCCGGTGTGGAAGGTCTTGCGCAGGTCTTGCGTCTCCAGCGCCGTGTCGTTTTCGTCATAGGCCTGCCGCTGGCCAGGGGTCAGGCTGGGCACTGCGGCGATCAGCTTGCGGGTATAGGCCTCTTGCGGGCGATTGAGCACCTCGTCAGCCACGCCGCTTTCCACCTGCAGCCCGTTGTGCATCACCACCACGCGATCGGCGATATCCGCGACAACGCCGAAATCATGGGTGATATAGAGAACGCCGGTGTGGTGCTTGGCCTGAAGCTCCTTCAGCAGCCGCAGGATCTGGGCCTGAGTGGTCACATCCAGCGCCGTGGTGGGCTCATCGGCGATGATCAGTTCAGGCTCCAGGATCAGCGCCATGGCGATCATCGCGCGCTGGCGCTGCCCGCCGGACATCTCGTGCGGGTAGGCGTCGAGCATCTTGGCCGGGTCCGGCAGGCCGACATCATCCAGAATGTCCCGCGCCCTTTCCCGCCGTTTCGAGGCCGGTTCGCGCCGGTGGATGCGCACCAGCTCGTCGATCTGCTCGCCGATGGTCATCAGCGGGTTGAGCGCGGTCATCGGCTCCTGAAAGATCATGGCGATGCGGGCGCCGCGGATCGAGCGCATCCGCGCCTCGCTGACCTGCAGCAGGTCCTCGCCGCCGAACTGGATCACGCCTTTCGTGGCGCGCACATGGGGGCCGGGCAAAAGCCGCATGACGGCCCGGCCGGTCAGGGATTTGCCCGAGCCCGACTCGCCCACCACGCAGACGATTTCGTCACGCTCGATGGACAGGTCGAGACCCTGCACGGCGAAGGGGCGATCGGCATGCGGCGGAAGCGCGATATGCAGGTCGCGGATATCGAGGATGGGATTGCTCACCGGTCACGTAGCCTTGGGTTGAGGGCGTCGTTCAGACCTTCGCCAACGAGGTTGATCGCCAGCACGGTCAGCAGGATCGCAATGCCCGGGAAGGTGGCGACCCACCAGGCCGTGCGCAAAACCGTCCGGCCGGCGCCAATAAGATAGCCCCAGCTCATCACATTGGGATCGCCGAGGCCGAGGAACGCGAGGCCGGATTCCACGAGGATGGCCGTCGCCACCATCAACGAACCGATCACCGTGATCGGCGCGATGCAGTTCGGCAGGATGTGAAAGGCAAGGATACGCAGATCGCTCATCCCGACGACGACGCAGGCCTGAACGAATTCGCGGTTGCGCAGGGCCATGAACTCTCCGCGCACCAGTCGCGCCACCGCCGGCCATGTCACGATGGCGATGGCGATGATGATGCTCTGGATCGAGGGGGTCATGATCGCCACGATCACGATCGCGAACAGGAAATTCGGGATCGTCTGAAAGAACTCGGTCAGGCGCATCAGCAGGTTGTCGATATTGCCGCCATAATAGCCGGCGACCCCGCCGACGACGATGCCGATGCTGAGCGACACCAGTGTCGCAAGCACGCCGATCATCAGCGATGTGCGCGCGCCGTGGAAGATGCCCGCCAGCACGTCGCGGCCCAGCGTGTCGGTGCCCAGCATGAACTCCGGTCCCGGTGGTGTCCGGGGTTGACCTGCCAGCGCGAAGGGGCTGCCGGGAAAGATCAGCGGGGCCGAGGCCGCCATCACCAGCGCGGACAGCAGGATCACAAGCCCCAGCATGGCCGACCGGTTGCGGCTGTAGCGCCGCCAGAATCCCGTTGATGCGGATGGGGTCACGGGGAACTCCTACTTCAGTTCGATGCGGGGATCGAGGAAGGTGTAGATGATGTCGATCACCAGATTGGCCACGACGACCATGCAGGCCGCCAGCAGGAAGATCCCGAGCAGCAGGTTGAGATCACGCGCGAAAAGGGCCTCGAAGGCGAGCAGCCCGAGGCCCGGCCAGCCAAAGACGGATTCGATGATCACCGAGCCGCCCAGCATGTTGGCGATCTGAACGCCGCCCATCGTCACCACCGGCAGCACCGCGTTGCGCAGCACATGGCCCCAGACGATCCGGCGCTCCGTCAGGCCCTTGGCCCGGGCGGTCGTCACGTAATCCATATTCGCCTGTTCGAGCATGGAGGCGCGCATCAGCCGCGTGAAGGCCGCCATGTAGAACAGCGACAGCGCGATGACCGGCATCACCATGTGCCGCGCGATGTCGAGCGCACGCTCCAGCCCCGTGTAGCCGGCGCCAATGGTCTCCATGCCGCTCGTGGGCAGCCAGCCGAGCCTGACCGAAAACAGCAGCACCAGCATCAGCCCGACCCAGAACAGCGGCGTTGCATAAGACACCAGCGCGAGGATGGAGATGATCGTGTCGCGCCAGGTGTTCAGCCCGGTCGCCGCCAGCAGGCCCAGCACGATCCCCATCACGATGGCGATGAACAGCGTGGTCGTCATCAACAGCATGGTCGGCCCGAGCCGCGTCATGATCAGATCAAGGACGGGCATGTCATGCCGGAACGAATAACCCAGATCGAGCATGACGACGTTTCGGACATAGGCGAAAAGCTGGACATAGATCGGCTGGTCCAGCCCGAAGCGCTCGCGCAGTTGCGCCATGTATTCGGGGGTGGCCGAGGCCGCCTCACCCGCCAGCGCATCGACGGCATCGCCCTCCATCAATTGCAGCAGCAGAAAGTTGACGATCACGATGCCAAGGATCACGGGGATGCCGTACAAGGCTCTTTTTGCTATGAAAAGCAGGCGTTTGTGGCTTTTTGTCATGGCGCACCCCGTCCGGAGAGGACCGGGCCGAAGCAATGGTGCGGGTTGCCCCGCCGCTTCGGCCCGGCGTTGATTATTGTTCGATCCAGACCCGGTCCATGCCCCAGAAGGAGCCGAACGGGGACTCGAGCAAGCCGTGCACCGAATTGTTGTAAACGGTCACCAGCGAGGGCTCGACCGCGAAGACATGCGGCGCCGCCTCGACGATCAGTTGCTGGAACTCCTCATAGAGGGCCATGCGCGTGTCGAAGTCGAGTTCCACCGCGGCCTTGTCCATCAGGTCGTCGGTTTCCTGGGAATACCAGCGCGACGCGTTCACAAAGACCGTCCCCGGGATGATCTGGTTGGAGTGATAGCCGCGATGCACACCGATGACGGGATCGGAGAAGTTGAAATAGCTCGTCGAGGTCATGGTGAAGTCGTAGTTGGTATAGACCCGCGTCAGCCATGTCGGCGTATCCTCGTAGCGGATCCGCGCCTCGATCCCGATCTGCGCGAGGTTCTGCACCACGATCTCGCCGAACCGCATCCAGACTTCGCCATAGGGCTGGATATCATGGGTGATCTGGAAGCGGATGCCGTTGTCGCCGCGCGGAAAGCCGGCCTCGTCCAGCAGCGCGTTGGCGCGCTCGATCCGGTCTTCCACGTCATAGCGGCGCACGTTGTCGCTGTACCAGATCATCTTGGAACTGATCGGGCTGGTCCCCGGCACGCCGAAGCCGTTGTAGACGGCGTCGATGATGAACTGCCGGTCCACGGCATAGGATACCGCCTGCCGGACGCGCACATCGTCGAACGGGGGTTCGGTGGTGTTGAAGATCAGAAAGTTCACGCCCGGCATCATCTCGTAGCCGTCGGTCGTGACCTCGATATGCGGCAGGCTGTCGAGGTAATCCAGGTCTTCGGTGGCGATGTGGTTATAGGCGGTCACATGCGCCTCGCCGGTCTCCATCGCCGCGGTCCGGGTTCCCGTGTCCGAAATGAAGCGCGCGATGATCCGGTCGAGATAGGGCTTGCCGTCGCGCCAGTAATCCTCGTTCCGGTCGAACTGCATGAACTGGCCACGCCGCCATTCGACGAAACGGAACGGCCCCGTGCCGATCGGCGTGTTGGCGTTGCTGTATTCGCGGACGTCCTGCCCCTCGAACAGGTGTTTCGGCACGATCGGCGATTCGTAGGACGACAGGATTCGCATGATGTAGGGGGCGGGCGTGCTCAGGCGGAAGATCGCGGTGTGTTCGTCCGGCGTATCGACAGCCTCCAGCGCGCGCAGGTTGTTGTTTCCGCGGGGGTGAAACTCCCTCAGCACGTCCATGAAGGTGAAGGCCACATCGGCGCTGGTGAAGGGCTCGCCGTCATGCCAGCGCACGCCCTGCCGCAGGTTGAAGGTGATGGACAGGCCGTCCTCGCTGATCTCCCAGGATTCCGCGAGCGCGGGCTGCTCCACGGTATCGCTGTCGTATTCCAGAAGGCCGTCATAGACCTTGGTCGCCACCTGCCCGATGGGCTGCGATGTGCTCATGTAGGAGGCGAGCGACGGCGGCTCGGGCTGCACGATCATGATCAGCGTGCCGCCCTGTTCCTGCGCGTGGGCCGCCATGGGCATAGTGGCGAGGAAGGCTGCCCCCATGCACCCGAATAATCTGTTACGAACCGATGCTTTTCCCATTCTGACTACCTCCTTCTGTGGTGGTGCCCGTCATCGGGCTTTTGGCTTTTTCAGTTGAAATGGCGTATGTAGCCGAACAGCGCCGCAGCCCCGCCGGTGTGCAGAAAGACGATGTTCTGCCCGGCGGTGAAGGTGCCGTTCCTGCAAAGATCGAGCAGCCCCGCCATGCCCTTCGCGGAATAGACCGGGTCAAGCAGGATGCCCTCGGTTTGCGCGAGCAGGCGGATGGCGGCGATGGCCTCGGGGGTCGGCAGGCCGTAACCCTCGCCGAGGTAATCGCAATTCGCGACGATATCCGCGCGTTCGACGGAACACCCGAGATCGAGCCGCTCCGCCGTTGCGACAGCCAGCGCATGCACATTGGCTTCCTGACGCGGCTGCGGCGCGCGCACCCCGATGCCCAGCAGGGGGAAGGGGCGGCCCAGCGCCGCGAGCCCCACGGCAAGGCCCGCCTGCGTGCCCGCGCTGCCGGTGGCGTGGACCAGATGGTCGATCCGCAGGTCCATCGCCCGGGCCTGCGCATGAAGCTCCGCCACGGCATTGACATATCCCAGCGCCCCGATGGCGTTGGAGCCGCCGCCCGGGATGACGTAAGGCGTGCGGCCTTCGGCGGCCAGACGCGCCGCCAGAACATCCAGTTCGGCATTCATGTCCAGCCCGGTCTCGCGAACCTCGACGGTGGCGCCGTGCAGACGGTCGAGCATCACATTGCCGTTGTCGGTATATTCTGCCTCGCGAAAACCGGTGCGGTCTTCCAGCAGGATGTGGCACTCCAGCCCGAGGCGCGCGGCGGCGGCGGCCGTCTGTCTTGCGTGGTTGGATTGGGTGGCGCCGTGGGTCAGCACGATATCGGCCTTGTGGGCGACCGCCTCGGCCATCAGAAACTCAAGCTTCCGGGCCTTGTTGCCGCCGGTCGACAGGCCGGTGCAGTCGTCGCGCTTGATCCACAGACGCGGCCCCCCGATCTCGGCCGAGAGGCGGTCCATCGGTTCGAGCGGTGTCGGCAGATGGGCGAGCGGCAGGCGCGGCATCTGCGCAAGCCTTTGGCCGAGAGCATCAAGGTTATCCAGCGGGCTCAATAGTTCAAACTCCTTGCCATTGGCCGATCCTCACAGCACCGACCGGCTCAGCGTGTCGGCTGAAGGTCGGCTTGTCTAATGCCGTTTCGGTCGCACAAGATGCACATCATGCATCTTGTGTGCGGGCCGCTGTGCGAAACCGGACGCGCGGCGGCCCCGGCTGTCGGGGCCCGGCACGCGTCGATCCCGCAGGATTTTCGCGCGGTAAGGTCGTGTTCCGGATGCGCGGTTCAGGGTGTCGGCAAGGGCCCGGGCAATTCGGGGGCGGGCGGTGACCGCGCCGGGGAAGGGGGCGGGACGGGGCGCGCCGCGGCGCCGCGTGGTCACGTTTCGCGCAGGAAATCCCGAAGCATCGCGTCGAAAATGTCCGGCTTTTCCAGATGCGCCGCATGGCTTGCATCCGGCACCACGCCAAGCTCTGCGCCGGCGATGCCTTGCCAAAGGGCCGCCACCTGCGGCCACAGATAGGATCGGTCCCGGTCCCCCCAGATGATGCGGCAGGGCATCCGCAGATCGGACAGGGCCGCGCGGCCGTCCCAATCACGCATGGCGGAGAGCGCCGCACGAGCGGCCTGTGGCGACGCCTGCCGCCCGATATCGCGGACAGTGGCATAGCCCGGCGCGCGCGTTCCGTCGCAAAACCATGTGGCGCAGATCCGGTCTGCCGTTGCCGCGACCCCGTCCGCCGCCAGCCGCTCCATGGAAACATCCAGCGGCTCGAAACGGTCGGGCATAAGGCCCAGCGGCCCGGTTCCGTAGAGGATCAGCCGTTCGACCCGCGCGCCATGCCGGGCCGCGATGTCCTGCACGATCATGCCGCCCATGCTGTGCCCGAGCAGGCGAAAGCGGTCGATCCCGAGGCGGTCGAGGCAGGCCACCACCGCATCGGCGAAGCCGGCGATCGTTTGCGGTCCCGGCAGCGCGGCGGCCGCGCCGAAGCCCGGCAGATCGGGGGCGATCACGTCATGGCCTGGGGCAAGCGCGTCGAACAGGTCGCGCCATTGGGCGCTGCCGCCCAGATAGCCATGGACCAGCACCAGGGGCGGCCCCGAGCCCATGCGCAGACAGGGCAGGTCCATCGTCATTGCGCCGGGCAGGGCGACAGGCGGCTGACCGAAAAGCGGGCAGGATGCATGGGCGATCCCCGATACCTTTGTCACCCGCGAAAAAAGCACCATGACCGGCCTTGTGCAAATGCCTTTTTCGACCTGTAATATGCCTTTCTCGCATGGAAGGAGCAAAGATGCGGCTCGAGTGGATCGAAGACATCCTTGCCGTGGCGGAGCACGGATCGTTCGAGGCTGCCTGCAAGCAGCGCAATGTCTCGCAGCCGGCCTTTTCGCGCCGCATCCGCAAGATCGAACAGGCGCTGGGCACGACGCTTTTCGATCGCTCGGCGCGTCCCGCGCGACTGGCGCCGCATATTCCCGACCTTGTCGACCGCATGCGGGATCTGTCCGCAGGCCTGCGCGACCTCGCCCGCGCGCTGAGCGACACCAATCGCACGCAGCGCCGGCGTGTGGTCATCGCCACGCAGCATTCCATCGCAGCGACCTCGACGCCCGAGATCATCGAGCGCTACGCCGGTCTGGACTGTGAAACGCGGCTGCGGTCGGCCAATCGTGATGATTGTATCGCCCAGATCATGACCCGGCGCGCCGACATCGCCCTGATCCACGACGTTGCCGGCGCCCAGGAGATCCGCGGGGTCGAATTCCTCGATGTCGCGCATATCGGCACCGAAACGCTCATGCCGGTATACGCCAGCGCCTGGCTGGACAGGCTGAATGAACGGTTCCGGCATGGCGAGTTGCCGATCATCGCCTATCCTTCGGATGTGTTCCTCGGTCAGGTCCAGCGGCGGATCATCTTTCCGCGGCTGACGAAGGTCGGAGTGGTCCGGACGCGGCTCGAAACCGCGCTGACGCTGGCGGCGCTGCAATTCGCCCGATCCGGGATGGGGGTCGCCTGGGTTCCGGAGCACCTCGCCAAGGCCGATATCCTGCAGGACAGGCTGCTGGATCTGAGCGGCAGCCTGCCTGCGATCTCGATGCGGATTCTGGCGGCACGTGTCATCGACAGCGATGCTCCGATCGTGGATGCGGTCTGGAAACGGGTCTGCCGGATCGCGCCCTCGGCAGATGCGCGATCCGACAGCGAGGCCCCGCGAAGGTGAGGTTGGGGAGCATCGCCGCGACGCGCCCCATGGATGGGTGGGAACGGGTCTTCGCCGATGTATCTATATACCGGAACCCTTGGACGAAGCGCCTGACCGGGTGTTTCCGCCGCCTTTGCAGGATGCGCAGATGGAATCCTTCGCCGCCCTTTTCACCGCGCTCGACGGGACCACCCGCACCAAGGCGCGGGTAGCAGCGCTTGCCGGGTATTTCCGGACCGCACCGCCCGGTGACCGGCTCTGGACGATCGCGCTCTTGTCCGGGCGCCGACCACGGCGCAGCGTTTCGACGGCGGAGTTGCGGCAATGGGCGGCCGAGGCGGCGGGTATTCCGCTCTGGCTGTTCGAGACGGCCTATCCCGTGGTCGGGGATCTGGCCGAAACCATCGCGCTGGTGCTGCCGGCTCCCAAGGCGCGCCCCATGGCCTCCCCCGACGCGCCGTCCGCACCGGGGCCGGAGCGCAGCCTGGCCGACTGGATCGAGGGGCTGCGCAGCCTGCAGGGCGCCGATACCGATACCCGCCGGGCCTACGTCCTCGATGCCTGGAGCGGGCTTGATGCCACCGGGCGCTTCGTCTTCAACAAGCTGATCACCGGTGGCTTCCGGATGGGGGTCAGCCAGGGGCTGATGACCCGCGCGCTGGCCGAGGCGACGGGGATCGACGCGGCGCTGATCGCCCACCGGCTGATGGGTGACTGGACGCCCGACACCACCTCTTTCGACCGGCTTGTGCTGCAGGACAGCCCCGGCGATGCCGCCGCCCGGCCCTATCCCTTCTGCCTTGCCCATGGCCTGAGCGAAAGGCCCGAGGCGCTGGGCGATCCGGGCGCCTGGTTCGCCGACTGGAAATGGGATGGTATCCGCGGCCAGTTGATCCGCCGCGCGGGCGATCTGCAGATCTGGTCGCGCGGCGAGGAACTGATGACCGACCGCTTTCCCGAACTGCACATCGCGCGCGATCTGCTGCCCGATGGCTGCGTGCTCGACGGCGAACTGCTCGCCTGGGCGGAGGGCGCACCGCTGCCCTTTGCCGCCCTGCAACGGCGGATCGGGCGCAAGAGCGTGCCCAAACGGCTGCTGGCCGAGGCGCCGGTGATCCTGTGCGCCTATGATCTGCTGGAATGGCAGGGGACTGACCTGCGCGCCCGCCCCTTTGCCGAACGCCGTGCCCTGCTGGAGGCGGCGTTCGCGCCGCTGCCGGCGCAGGCGCCCCTGCGGCTCGCGCCCGAGATCCCTTTCGACGACTGGCAGGGCCTCGCCGCCATCCGGGCGCAGGCACGCAGCCGGCGTGCCGAGGGTGTGATGCTCAAACGCCGCGACAGCCCCTATCACGCCGGCCGCAAGCGCGGCGACTGGTGGAAATGGAAGCTCGATCCCCGCAGCGTGGATGCGGTGATGATCTATGCCCAGGCGGGGCACGGCCGGCGCGCGACGCTGTATACCGACTTTACCTTCGCGCTGCGCGACGGCGATGATCTGGTGCCCTTCGCCAAAGCCTATTCCGGGCTGACCGATGCCGAATTCGCCGAGATCACCCGCTGGGTGCGCCGCAACACGCTGGAACGCTTCGGCCCGGTGCGGCGGGTGAAGCCGGAACTGGTGTTCGAGATCGCCTTCGAGGGCATTCAGGAAAGCCCGCGCCACCGCTCGGGTCTCGCGCTGCGCTTTCCGCGCATGTTGCGCTGGCGCCGGGACAAGCGCGTGGCCGAGATCGACAGGATCGAGTCCCTGCGCGCGATGCTGGAGGAGCCGTGACCCCGGGCGCGGCGCGGCGCCGCGCGCAATGCCCGCCCGCGGCCCGGCACGGGCCA
>SKUV01000255.1 GCA_007129775.1 Paracoccaceae bacterium
ACCCCGCGCGCTGCGTGGTCGTCTAGAAGGCCGCCGGGATGAGCCAGTCAGCAGCAGACATGCGCACCGCCCGCCAAGAGGCACGCCGCTTACGCCGGGTCAGGGTCTTCGGGCTGCACGGCAGCCTGCTGGTCTGGCCTGTCCTGTTCCTGATCGCTCTGTTCCTGACCCCGCTCTTGCTGCTGATCCGCACGAGCTTCGCCCGCGCCGATCCGGCAGTCTTCCAGGGTACGGGGTTTAGCACCGACGCCTTCACTCAGCTGTTTCAGCCGCTGATCCTGCAGTCGCTCGGCTTTTCCATCCTTCTTGCCCTGATCGTTTCGACAGTTACCATTTGCGTGGCCCTGCCAGCGGCCTATCTCGTCTCGCGGCTGGGGCGGCAGGGGCAGACATGGTGGCTGATCGCCATCCTCTCGACCTTGGCGCTTTCCGAAGTCCTGATCGCCTTTTCCTGGCAGGTCCTGCTTTCGCGCCGCGCGGGGCTGTCCAACCTGCTGGTATTTGTCGGGTACATGGACGCGCCGACCTCGTTGTCGCCGCATATGGGCGCGGTTGTCGCCTGCATGGTGTATTTCGTATTTCCATTCACCTTCCTGACCCTGTTTCCCGCACTCTCGCGCCTTGACAGGTCGCTGTTCGAAGCCGCGCAAACCATGGGGGCAAGACCGTTGCGCGCCTTCTTCGACATCTATGTGTATATGCTTAAACCCCAGATCGGCGCCTCGATCGCCATTACGAGCGTCATTACGCTGGGCGCCTTCGTGCCGCCCCTCGTGCTGGGGCGCCCCACCCATTGGACGATCGGCGTGGTCATCAACGAAGTCGCCCTGCGGGGGCAGAATTTGCCCTTTGCATCGGCCATCGCGATCCTGGTGATCTTTCTGTCTCTAGCCATCATCTCCGGCATCAGTCGGCTGGCCCGGACTTAGGAGGCCTAGATGTTGTCTGCGCTCTTCCGGCACACCTTCCTCATGCTTTTCGGGCTATTCTTGGCCCTTCCGCTCATCGTAGTGTTCGGCGTCAGCTTCAACGGCTCGGCGCAGATGATCTTCCCGCCGCAGGATACCGGGTTGCGCTGGTACAGGACATTCTTCAACGATCCAGCTTGGAACACAGCCTTCCAGAGGTCCATCATCGTCGCAGTCTTCGTGTCGGTGCTGTCAACGACGGTGGCCATGCCCGTCGCCTATGCGATTTGGCGCTTCAATTCGCGCTTCGCGCGGCAGCTAGCGGGGTTCGGGATCCTTCCCTTTCTGGTCCCGCCGATCGTCATCGGCATCGTCTTTCTGATCTTCGGGGCGATCATCGGTCATGTAGGTCGCATTGAAAACATCATTGTCAGCCACGCCGTGACGTTCCTAGCCATCCCGCTGACCATGATCACGCTGGGATTTCGAGCGGTCGATCGCGAGGTAATCGAATGCGCCCAGACTTTGGGCGCGTCAGACAGTTATGTGTTCAGGACAGTGATCATCCCGCTAATCTCGCCCTACGTCATATCCGGCATGATCTTCGCAGCGATCTTCAGCCTCAACGAAGTGGTGATCGCCTTCCTCGTTGGCGGGTTTGTGACACAGACCCTACCGGTTCAGATTTTCGTTTCGCTGCGGACAGGCTTCACGCCGACGATGTGCGTGGCGGCGGTGCTCTTTTTCATAATCGGCGTGCTGGGGCTTCTGCTGATCGCCCGGCTTAATAATCTTCCCCGCCTCCTCGGTGGACGCGGATGATCTCGAAAGGAATGCAGATGAAGAAGAACAATCCCCTGATCGTGGGGCGTGCAGCCCTCATCGTAGTTGATATCCAGAAGGCGGGTTTTCTGGGGGCAAGCTGCGGGATCGCGGTGATGGACGGGATGGCCGATGCGCTGCGGCGCGCCCGCCCAGTCATAGACGCTGCACGCGGGAGCGACGTGCCGGTCATCTTCCTGCAGGAGATCCACCGCCGGACGCGCGTAGATTTCGGGCGCGAGCTGGATGGCGACGAGGACGAGCATCTCTTGGAAGACGACGAGGCGACTGAAATCGCTACCGAGGTGGTGGGGCTGCGACCGGATGACTATGTAATCCAGAAGCGTCGTTATTCGGGCTTCATCGGCACCGATCTCGAGATCCTCCTGCGTGGGCTGAAGGTGGAAACCTTAATCCTGGTCGGCGGGTTGACGAATGTTTGTGTGCATTACACCTTCGCGGACGCGCATCAGAAGGATTATCATGTCCGGGTTGTCGAGGATTGCGTGGGCGGATCAAGCCTTGCCGCCCACTCTGCGGCGCTGGAGCAGATGGAATACCTGCAGCACGGCGCGCGGCAGACCAGTGCGGCGGTCATCAGGGCATTCGCCGGCCTGCGCCAGCCCGCCATGGCCGGAGAGTGACCATGGCCCTCGACGCACGGACACAGACAGCGGTACGGGCAGCCTGGGAGGCACTGCGCCCGGAAATCACGGAAAAGTTTGAGACCCTATTTGCCTGCCCCGAACTCTCTTGCCTCGAATTCCGCTCGGCAGAAGTGCTTGCGGACTGGCTGCGAGCGCATGGCTTTGATGTCGAAGCCGGAACGGCAGGTATTCCGACCGCCTTCACCGCCCGTTTCACCAGCGGCAGCGGCCCCCGGATCGCTATTCTGGCGGAATACGATGCCCTTCCCGGGTTGGATAACCTCGCCATGCCGAAACGGGCGTCGACGGGCAGGCTGCCGGGGCATGGCTGCGGGCACAATCACATCGGGCCAGCCAACGCCGCTGCCGCGATTGCGGTGGCAAAAGTGATGGCGGCCGGGGTACTGGGCGGCGAGATCGTCGTAATCGGCTGCCCGGCTGAGGAGATCATCTGGGGCAAGCTCGCGCTTCAGGCCAGAGGCGCGTTTAACGGCTTCGACATCGTCCTGACTTCCCACGGCGACTATCAAAATGGGGCTCTGTCGCGGCCCTGCTATGCTGCGGCCAATGGAGAGTTCAGGTTCACCGGCGAAGCCTCGCACTCGGGGAAGATGTCTGCGCGCAATGCGCTTTCCTGCACGCAGACAGCCCTCGCGAAGGTCGGGAGTGTTCTCGAATCGGAGTACGAAGGGCTACAGTTCAATTACCTCTTCCGCTTTTCCGGCTTCGCGCCGGGCGTCATTCCTGACGAGGTGCGCATCTGGTGCGCGGTCAAGCATGAGGATTTCGACACAATGCGAGCCGGCTATGGTCGCATGGAATCGGTCTTTCAGGACACGGCAGAAAGTTTCGGGGTCAGCCTGCGGTCCGATCTGATTGCCGCCTGCCGCGGCTATCTGCCCAACGACGTCGTTGCCGGAGTGCTGTCAGAGGCGCTGGCGCAGGTCGGCCCGCCGGCATGGTCGGCCGGCGATCTCGCCTATATGGAGGCGTTGAGCGCCGCATGCTCGCCCGGCGAGCCCTTCACGCTGCACAGGACACTCGATTACTTCGATTCCGGGATCGACTACTATGCACAGGATGACGGCGATATCAGCTGGCAGGTGCCTCTGGGCCGGGTCAACTGGGCCTATCCCGACACGGTGCCGATCCATCACTGGGCTTGGACCGCGCTTTCGGGGCATCCCGCGTCGTACCCAGGGCCGCTGATGGCCTCCGAGGCGCTCGCTCTAGCCGCAGTCGAGTTGCTGGTCCGGCCGGATCTTGTGGCAACGGCCCGCGACGAGTTGGACCAGCGCACGCGGCAAATGCACGTTCCGGCGCCCGAATTTGGCCTGTTCGACGTGCTGACAGGGCAGCCAGAAGCGTTCTGGGACGCGTCCTGGACCTGAAACCCTGCTCTATGCAGCCGCACCGCTCCGTCACCCTCGTGGTTTCGTTCGCGCCTTTCCTTCTGGAGACTGCCTCATGATGACCCTTCCTCCTGTACTGACCATGATCGCCCTGCGCGCTGCCTATGCTGGCGGCGCCACGCCGCTGGACGTGGTGGAGGAGGTGATCGCGCGCCGCGCCGCTCTGGCCGATCGGGCAGTCTTCATCACTGAAGTTCCTGATGCCACGCTGCGCGACCGCGCCCGCGCGCTGATGAACGGGCCGCACGACTTGCCGCTGTGGGGGATGCCCTGCGCAGTAAAAGACAATATCGACATGGCCGGGATCCCCACCACGGCCGCTTGCCCCGCCTATGCCTATACGCCGCATGTGGATGCGGCGGTGATCGCCCGGCTGCAGGCGGCCGGAGCCATCGTGGTGGGCAAGACCAACCTTGACCAGTTCGCAACCGGGCTCAGCGGGACCCGCTCGCCGCATGGGGCCCCGCGCTCGGTGTTCGATCCGGACCATGTCTCGGGCGGCTCGTCCTCAGGCTCGGCCGTGGCGGTGGCTGCGGGGTTGTGCAGCTTTGCGCTGGGAACCGATACGGCCGGCTCGGGCCGGGTGCCCGCGGCCTTCAACAATCTCGTCGGGATCAAGCCCACCCCCGGCCTTCTACCCAACACGGGCATCGTGCCAGCCTGCCGTTCGGTTGATGTAGTGACTGTCTTTGCCACAACCGTAGCCGACGCCGCCGAGGTGCGCCGCGTGCTCGACGGATATGACGTGGGCGATCCGTTCTCGCGCCCGGCCGATCCCGTGGGCCTGCCGGCGTGCCCGCGGCTGGGTATCCTCACCGGAGCCGAGCGCGAATTCTACGGCAATACTGAGGTCGAGGCACTGTATGATAAGGCCTGCGCGCAAGCCGAGAGCCTTGGCGCCACGCTGGTGCCTTTCGATTATGCGCCCTTCCGCGAGACGGCGGCGTTGCTCTATGACGGCCCATGGGTGGCCGAGCGGCTGGCCGCAATCGAGCCCTTCTTCGACGCGCAACCCGAGGCTCTCGAACCCACTGTGCGCCAGATCATCGAGAGTGCGCGAACGATAAGTGCGGTAGATGCGTTTCGCGGCGGCTACCGGCTGGAGGAGTTGCGCCAGATCACCACCCCGGTTTGGCAGGAGGTCGATTGCCTACTGCTGCCGACCAGTCCCACCACCTGCACGGTCGCCGCAATGCAGGCCGATCCCGTGCGGATCAACAGCCAGTTCGGGCGCTACACCAATTTCGCCAACTTGATGGGGCTTGCTGCGATTTCGGTGCCGATGGGCTTCGGCCCGTCCGGCCTGCCCGCTGGGATCAGCCTGATAGGTCCGGGGTTCAGCGACGATGCGCTCGTGCCCTTCGCGGCAGCCCTCCACCGTGCCTGCGGGCAGGGTCTGGGGGCCGATCGCGCTGCAGAGATCCCCGCCCCGCCCGCCCCCATCCTACCC
>SKUV01000304.1 GCA_007129775.1 Paracoccaceae bacterium
CATCGGAATGGCCATCAGAAATCGGCGAAACAGAAAGGACCCGAGGCTCACGCCATTCTCCTGCTCAGTCGTATCCGGATCGTCTCGCGACACTGACGCGCCGCGGCCCAACGGCCGCGGCGCGTTTCGCTTGCGGCCCCGTCAGTCGGCGCGCAGGTCGAACCAGCGCTCGTGCTCGTCGGGATGCCAGATCCAGCCCGAGATGTTCGGCGTCATCGCCTCGAACGTGGCCGGATAGGCGGTGAGGATCCACGGCGCCTGTTCGATCCAGATGCGCTGCGCCTCGTCCATCAGCGCCAGCCGCGTGTCGAGATCGAGCTCCACCCGGGCCGCGTCGATGAGTGCGTCCAGCTCTTCGTTGCGGAACCCGGCCCGGTTCGACACGCCCGTGCTGTGGGAAAGCAGGAACATCGTGTAGACCGGGTCGAGCACGATCGGCCCGTCCTCGAAGGTGAAGAAGCATAGCGTCTGCTCGGCCGGCGCGGTGGCGGCCCGCATCTCCGAGCCGGTGATCCGGCGCGGCCGCACATCGAGACCGAGGTTCTCGCGCAACTGCCCCGCGACCTGGATCGCCACCGGCTCCTGATGCCAGAAGATGTCGGCATACATGATCTCGATGGTCTGGGTCGATCCCTCCAGCCCTGCCTCGGCGATCAGCTCGCGCGCGCGCTCGGGATCGAAATCATAGATGAAGTGCTCTTCGGTGTGGCCGCCCACCGCCGGCGGCACCACCGATTTGGCGATGTCGGCCGTGCCGGCAAAGACCGCCTCGTTCAGCGCCTCCTTGTCGATGGCGTAGTTGAAGGCCTGCCGCACGCGCACATCGTCGAAAGGCTCGCATTTCGGGTTCATCCGCACGGCGGCCATCGACCGGCCCGAGAAGCGCTCGACCTTCACATTGGGGTCGGCCTGCAAATCCAGCGTCATCTGGATCGACGGCCGGTCGATCCACTGAACCTGTCCGGCCTTGAGCAGCGTGGCGCGCGCCGCCTCAGACGGCACCTCGACGAACTGCACCTCGGTGAAATACGGCTGACCCAGGAAATAGTTCGGGTTGGCAACGAACACCGCCCGTTCGCTTGGGCGGAGCGTCTGGAGGTGGTAGGCCCCGAAGCCCGCAGTATTGCTTTCCATCCACCGCAGCGCCCAGGGATCGTCCTCGGTCACATGCTTCTTGACCTCGGTGGTGTCGTAGATGCCCGGGATATAGAGCGTCAGCGCCTGCAGGAAGATCGACGACGGCGCCGACAGCGTGAACTCCACCTCATACTCCGACAGCGCCCGCACGCCGGCGACATTGGCGACGTTGGCGATGAAATTGCCGGTGCGCCCCTGGGCAAAGGATTTCTCCCAGCCCCAGACCACGTCATCGGCGGTCAACTCGTTGCCGAAGGGGCTGAGCACCCCCTCGCGCAGCTTGAACACCCAGGTCTTGCCATCGTCCGAGACGGTCCAGCTTTCGGCCAGATGCGGCTCGACATTGTCGGGGTCGAGCACGGTGACGCCATCCACCTCGACGCGCGCATATCGCACGAGGTTTTCATAGATCTGCACCACCACGTGCTGCGTCCGCGGCCGCAGCGCATCGCCATCGAAACCTTCCGGCGTCTGCGCCTCGGCGATCACGAGCGTGTTGGCCGTCGCGGCGCCGGCGGCGAACAGCGCCCCCGCCATCACGCCCGACAGCAGTGCAGCCTTGCTGAGGTTCTTCATCTTGCACCCTCCCCGGGTTGTTGTTGCTGGTTCTCGGTTGCGGAAACCGCCCGGCTGCAGGCTCAGCCGCCTCGGACGGGATTGAAAAAGGGGACACGATATTCGGGACGCATCTCGGACAGGATGTCGACAACTCTGTATTCCGCGCCGATGCGGCGGTTGTCCCCCTCCAGCTCATAGCGCCATTCGGATCCGTAGCCGAGTTCCTTGTCGACGCTGACGATGGTGCCGCAGAAGATCAGGAAATCCCGCTCGGGCACCGCCTGCCCGCGCGCGCGCAGGGTGCGGACCACATCTTCGGGGGCAAGGAAGGCATCGACCCCCACCTCCTGATAGAGCCGGCCGTCCACCCAACTGCGCAGCGTGCAGCCATCCCAGGCGTCGCGCATCTCTTCATAGGGCCAGAACACCGGCGCCAGATGATTGGCGCAGGCCTGCTTGGAGCCGGGAATCGACACCGTCTCGAGCGCGCGATCGGTGTGGTCCGAGCCCACGCCGACATAGATCTGATCGGACACCAGCACGACGATCTCCACCTCGCCCGAGGTGCGTTCGGACTGAACGAAAAGCTCGTCCTCGAAGGTCAGCGCATGCAGCGCGATCGGATAGATACGCGGCGCCGGCACGTCGAACGCGATGTGGATGCCGGATTTCGCCACTTCCTGCTGATGCGCCACCGCGGTTTCCGGATCGCGCGTGGCCGAGCCGAAATTATACATACGCTGGATGGTGAAGCCCTGCTTGCGGCTGCTGCCGTCCCGCGACGCGACGGTCGCCTCGAAATTCAGACTCATGCGTATTCTTCCATGTCGAGGGCGACCGGATCGGTCCCCGCACCCCAGTGTCGGCGCCACATCCAGTAGCGTTTCAGCGTGCGCCCGCCGCTGCCGCCGGCAAAGGCGTCGCGGCCGTGGAGCATTACGAGATTGTTGATCACCAGCATCTCGCCCTCGCGCAGAAGATGGCGATAATTCAGCGCCGGCCGCTCCAGCACCTCGTCCAGAAAGTCCAGCGCCTCGCGCTGCCGGTCGCTCAGCGGCGTTCCGGCCATCTCCATCCCCGGCTCGATCATCACCCGCGCATAATGGATGCGCAACTCGCCCTGTGTGACCTCCAGAATCGGCTTCTGAACCGTCGGACCACGGTCGGGCCACACATGCGCTTGCGGCGCGCGGAAGTGATAGGTGTCGAACAGCAGCGGCAACAGGTCCGGACGCTCTGCGGCGAAGACCTCGTGGATCGTGCGCGCCATGATCAGCGTGCTCTCTCCCCCCTCCACCGCCGAGCGGTAGCAGAACAGCCCGAGATAGCACGGCGGCCGCGGCTCCAGGCAGCCATTGTCGGAATGCGCCCGCGACCGTTGCGCGCTGGCGCCGATCCGGGTCGGGTCGGTGTTGGCCGCACCCTTGTCCGAAACAGTGAAAAAGCGCCGGTCACGGTCGATCCCCTGCCGGATCGGCTGCCCCAGATAATTGGCCAGCGCCCAACCGATCATCTCGACCTCGGCCTCGCCATAGCCGTGCACGTCCACGCCGCGCAGCACGAAAAAGCCCCGGCCGCTGTCGAGTTGCTCGCGCAGCGCCGGCACCGCGCGGGCGAAGGCCGGCAGGCGGAAATCCTCCTGCTCCACCGTATCGGGTGTCAGCCCGTTGGCCCGTGCCCGGACGACCGCCGCGTCGATCTCTGTCAGCACCTCGTCAGAAAGATCGTGCATGAGGCTCTGCGACTCTGCGGCGAGGTCGGCCGCGCGCCACGCCCGGGTGTCAGGATCCGTTGGGGGAATGGCAGGCCATGCCCCGTCGGCCGAACCCTGTCCGTGCGTCGCAGCTTTGCCCGTTCCCATCCGTCACCTCCACGATGGCGTCGACCAGCGGGCCGACATCTTACTATCAAATTATCAATGCCTTGGCCTGACCGATCTGGAGATCAAAACCTGTCTGACATTTGATACAGCTGAGGATGCAAGAGATTCCCCAACGCGTCAACAAAAAGATCACAGTGGTTTGTTCCGTTGCGCGTATTTCAGCATGTGATGACACATTTGGCAGGTGTGCCCATACGCGGACCGACCGAACGGACGGACGGGCCTTGTGGCGCGCAGGGTGCAGAACAGTTTCCCGGCGCCGCGGGGCGCGGGGAAGGCTCCGGCGGCAGACCCGGCCTGCCGATTGCCGGCCGCCTGCGCCGCCGTTGCCGGGGCGTTTCATCTGCCGCCCGCCGGGTTCGTGCCTGCACCCGGGGCCGTGGTATCTTCGGCGGTGTCCCAGATCCACGGCGCCTGTTTCCGGCGCTGGGCGGCGAATGTGTCGATCTGCGCCCGATGGGATGCGGTCATGTCGATATCGTCCCATCCCTTGATGAGCTTGGTCTTCCATACCGGGTCGATATCGAATTCCAGCGCCAGCCCGGCGCCGGTGATGGTTTGCGCGCTCAGGTCCACAATCAGTGTGGCGGGCATGACGGCCAGAAGTGCGGCGGTATCGGTGCGCGCCGGAAGCAGACCGTTATTGACCGCGTTCGACGCGAAGATATCGCCGAAACTGGGGGCAACCACCACGCGATAACCGGCATCCACCAGCGCATAGACCGCCGCTTCGCGCGACGATCCGCTGCCGAAATTGCGCCCCGCGATCAAGATCGACGCCCCTTCGGCCTCGGGGGCATCCAGCGGGAAATCCGGGCCGCGCAGGTCATGCAGCAGGAATTGCCCGTAACCCGCCGAGCGGGGCGCCGACATGAAGCGCGCGGGGATCAACTGGTCGGTGTCGATATTCTCGGCCGCCAGCCCCACTGCCACCCCCCGATAATGGCTCCAGCCGGTCATGCCCGCCCCTGCAGCAACGGGCGCACATCGGTCAAATGGCCGGTGACGGCGGCAGCGGCGACCATCGCGGGCGACATCAGATGCGTGCGCGCGCCCGGCCCCTGCCGGCCGCGGAAATTGCGATTGGTCGAGGAGGCGCAGCGCTTGCCCGGCGCCACCAGATCGCCATTCATGCCCACGCACATCGAACAGCCCGAATCCACCCAGTCCAGCCCCGCCTCGGTGAACACACGGTCCAGCCCTTCGGCCTCGGCCTGCGCCTTGACCAGCGACGATCCGGGCGAAACCATGCCCGGCACCTTTGCCCGCAGCCCCGCGATCACCGCCGCGGCGGCGCGCAGATCCTCGATACGCGCATTGGTGCAGGAGCCGATGAAGACCTGATCCACCGCCACATCGGTCAGCTTCTGGCCCGGGCGCAGGCCCATGTATTCGAGCGCCTCGGCAATCCGGGCGGCGCGGCCCTCGGGCGCGCGGGCCGGGTCCGGCACGGTGCCGGTGATCGGCAGGGCATCCTCGGGCGAGGTGCCCCAGGTGACTACCGGCGCCACGGCGCCCATGTCGATGCTCTCCTCGCGGTCGAATTCGGCGCCCGTATCGCTGGCCAGATCCGCCCAGCTCTCGGCCGCGCGATCGAAATCGGCGGGCGCATGGGGCCGGCCGCGCAGCCAGTCGATCAGCACCGCATCAGGGCCCACCATCCCGCAGCGCGCGCCCCCCTCGATCGAGAGGTTGCACAGCGTCAGCCGCCCCTCGACCGACAGCGCCCGCACCGCCGGCCCGGCATATTCCACCGCATGCCCGCGCGCCCCGTCCGCGCCGAGCGCCGCGATCCAGTGCAGCGCCATGTCCTTGGCCCCCACGCCGGGCGCCGCCGTGCCGTGAAAGCTCAGCCGCATCCGCGCGGGTTTCTTCTGCCAGACGGTCTGCGTGGCCAGCACATGGGCCACCTCGGTCGCGCCGATGCCAAAGCCGTACGCCCCCAGCGCGCCATGGGTCGAGGTATGGCTGTCCCCGCAGACCACCAGCATGCCCGGCAGGGTCAGCCCCTGCTCCGGCCCGGTGACATGCACGATCCCCTGGCGCGGGTCCGCCAGCCCGAACAGCCGCAGCCCATGCGTGGCGGCGTTGCCCTCCAGCGTCGCTACCATCCGCGCGATGTCCGGATCGGTGATTCCGGCCCTGCGCCGCGTCGGCACGTAATGATCGGCCACCCCGATGGTCAGCGCGGGCTCCGCCACCGCCAGCCCGCGCTCGGCCAGTTTGGCGAAGGCGTGATGCGAGCCCTCATGCACGTAATGCCGGTCTACCCACAGAAGGCTTGCACCATCCTCGCGGGTCAGCACGACATGGGCATCCCACAGCTTGTCGAACAGCGTTCTCATCCATTCGCCACTGCCGCGCCGGGGCCCAGCACTGGCTCCCAATGGCGCGTGTCACTGTCGCCGACCCGGTTCAGCACCATTTCCAGACGGAACCGGTCAGGCCGGTAGAGCGCCGCGAGATGCTCCACCCCCTGGTCGTTCACGTCATAGACCACCCGGGTCAGCGAAATCAGCGCCGAGCCGGGAGCGAGATCAAGCGCCTCGGCCACTTCGGGCGTTGCCAGCGTGGCCGACAGGGACTGCTCGGCCCGGTCCACCTTGACGCCGGAACGCTCCAACAGCCGGAACAACGGCAAGGTGGCCAGATCGGATTCCGAAAAATCCTGCGCAATCGCCTCGGGAACATGGGTTGTCAGATGGGAAAAGGGGACGCCCTCGATCAGCCTGACCCGCACCGCGCGCTGCACGCGCGCCTCGCTGCGCAGGGCCTGCGCCACGCCGGCAGGCGGCGCCACATATCCGAAGGACAACAGCCGCGCCGTGGTTTCCTGCCCCATGCGCACGAGTTGCGGCATCAGCGAGGCGAAATCGGCGGCGATGCCGGTCTGGGAAACCGCGGGCTGCGCGACCGTCGTGCCTGATCCCGCGCGGCGCTCGATGAGCCCGTCGGCGGCCAGTGCATCCAGCGCCCGCCGAATGGTCACGCGAGAGACGCCATGCGCCTCGGCAAGCCGCAATTCACCGGGCAGCGCCGCACCGGTCGCGAGATCCCCGCGCAATATCTCGTCGCGCAACAGCAGATAAACGCGCTGTGT
Organism: Paracoccaceae bacterium; assembly: GCA_007129775.1. Lineage (GTDB taxonomy): Bacteria > Pseudomonadota > Alphaproteobacteria > Rhodobacterales > Rhodobacteraceae > Rhodobaculum. Next base: position 6,678 of record SKUV01000304.1, read on the forward strand.
CTTGCCTCCTTCGGGTGTTTGCCCAGCGATCTGCGCCATGCCTCTTCCATTACCGCTTCTTGTGGTCAGATTCGCCCGCGATGGTAGTCGCCAGGCACGACAAAGCAATCGATTTGTTCCGGTGGCAGCAAAAAAATGTCTTCCAAGTCACAACAAAACTGTATTACAAAAAATACATGTAGCTCAACGGAGTCCGGCATGCCAAGCCCCAGTACAGTTCTTGCCGAAGATAGCGGACCCGAGCTTGAGGCCCGGTCGGGCGCGGCCGAGGTGGTGCGCGCCTATCTGGCCGCGATGGAAGCGCGCGACCTGCCCGCCGCCCGCGCCCGGCTCGCACCCGGCTTCACCATGACCTTTCCCGGCGGCGTGACCATGACCAGGCTGGAGGACCTGATCGCCTGGTCGGCGCAGCGATACCGGGGCGTGAAAAAGTCCTTTGAGCGCTTCGACACGCTGGGTGGTGTGGTCTATTGCTTCGGCCAGCTTTCGGGCGAATGGCCGGATGGCACCGCATTCGCGGGCATCCGCTTCATCGACCGGTTCGAAGTGTCGGGCAGGCTGATTCTCCGGCAGGATGTGTGGAACGACCTGGGCGAGGCGCGGGGCCGGATCGCGGGGGGCAAGGCATGACGATCGATCCGATCACCCTGGCGGTGCTGGCCGGCCGCATGGAGCAGATCGCCGACGAGATGGACGCGACGCTGTTCCGCTCCGCCTTCAACCCCATCATCGCCGAGGCGCATGACGCCTCCCACGGCCTTTACCACGCCGACACGGGCGAGACGCTGGTGCAGGGCAAATCCGGCCTGCCGATCTTCGTCGGTGTCATGGCCTTTGCGGTGAAGGCGGTGATCGACAAGGCCGCCGCCGATGGCGATCTGGCCGAGGGCGATATCTATATCTTCAACGATGCCCATATCGGAGGCACGCATCTGTCCGACATGCGGCTGGTGCGGCCCTATTTCCACGAGGGCCGCGTGTTCTGCCACCTCGCCTCGGTCGGGCATTGGCACGACATGGGCGGCGCGGTGCCCGGCAACTACAACCCGCAGGCGACCGAGGTGTTTCAGGAAGCCTTCGTCCTGCCGCCGGTGAAGCTGATGCGCGGGGGCGTGCTGCAGCAGGATGTGGTTGACATCATCCTTCGCAACACGCGCCTTCCGGCCTCGGCGCAGGGTGATCTGAACGGGCAGTTGAACGCGCTGGATCTGGGGGTGAAGCGGCTGGATGCGCTGCTGGCCGAATACGGCGCCGAAACGGTGCGCGCCGCGCTCGATGCGCTGTCGGACCGCGCCGAGGCGCTGATCAAGGCCGAGGTGGCGGCCCTGCCCGACGGGCGCTGGCAGGCCGAGGATTTTCTGGACAATGACGGCATCAGCGACTCCCCCCTGCCGATCCGCGTGGCGCTTCAGATCAAGGGGGACCGGCTCAGCCTCGATTTCACCGGCACCGCCGACGCCACGGCCGGCCCTGTCAACATCAGCCGCGGGACGGCCGAGGCCGCGGTCTATGTGGCGATCAAGCACATATTCTCCGGCCTGCCGGCCAATGCCGGGGTGATGCGGCCCCTGAGCATCACCATCCCCGACCGCAGCCTGCTGTCGGCGGAGTTTCCCGCCCCCACGGGGGGCTATACCGAGACCATCCTGCGGATGATCGACGTGATTTTCGCAGGCTTCGCGCAGGCTGCGCCGGAACGGGTGGTGGCCAATGCCTATGGCACGATCAACGCGCTCTCGCTCGCCGGCCACCGTGCGGACGGGCGGCGCTGGGTAATGTTCAGCTTCTATGGCGGCGGGCATGGCGGCTCGGCGGAAAGCGACGGGCTCAACCACGGCAACGCGCCCATTTCCACCGCCACCATCCCGCCGGTGGAGATACTGGAGGCCGCCTATCCCGTGCGCTTCACCCAGTGGGCGCTGCGACCCGACAGCGCGGGAGCGGGGACCCATCGCGGGGGCTTGGGCGCGGTCTATGAGATCGAGTTGCTGGAAGAACATGGGCAGGCCTTCCTGTTCGGCGAGCGCGGCTGCTTTGCGCCGAAGGGGGCCGCGGGCGGCGGCGATGCGGCGCTGAACCGCTTTGATTATGAAAACGACGGCGCACGGCATGTGCCGCCGATGGTGTCGAAGATGGTGGGGATCGGATTGAAACGTGGCGAGAGGGTGCGGCTGGAAACACCGGGCGGCGGCGGATACGGTCCGCCTGCCGCGCGCGACCCGGCCCGGGTGGCCCGCGATGTGGCGCTGGGCTATGTGACGGCCGAGGCCGCCGATCGCGACTATGGCACCGGCTGGCGCGAGGTGCGGGCATGACGCGCCGGACCATGGTCGGCGTCGATGTCGGCGGTACCTTCACCGATGTTTTCGTGCTCGACGAAGCCACCGGCGCCGCGCGCGTCGCCAAGGTGCCCACCACGCGGCCAGATCAGTCCCGTGGCTTTCTCGACGGGATAGGGGCGCAGGTCGATGACCTCGGAAGCGTGGCCAGCGTTGTGCACGGCACCACCGCCGGGACCAACGCACTCCTGGAGCGCAAGGGAGCGCGAATCGGCATCATCACCACCGCAGGCTTCCGCGACGTGCTGGAGATGCGCCGCCGCGACCGCCCCCGCACCTGGGGGCTGCGCGGCGATTTCGAGCCCGTGGTGCCCCGCGACCTGCGGCTGGAAGTGCCCGAGCGGGTGCTGGCCGATGGCACGTTGCACACGGCGGTGGACCTTGACGCCGTGCGCGCAGCCGGAAAGGCGCTGCTGGAGCAGGGCTGCGCGGCGGTCGCGGTCCTGTTCGTCAACGCCTATGCAAACCCGGAAAACGAACGCGCCGCGCTGGCCGCGCTGCGCGATTTCTGGCCCACCCCCCATGTCACCTGTTCCTCGGACATTCTGCCCGAAATCCGCGAGTTCGAACGCTTTTCGACCACGGCGCTCAACGCCTATCTGCAGCCCGAGGTTTCTGGTTACCTGTCGCGGCTGGAGGCGGCGTTGCGCGATGGCGGCTTCGGCGGCGAGTTCCTGATCGTGCAGTCGAACGGCGGGGTCATGGCCGTCGATAGCGCCTGCCGCCTGCCGGTGCGCACAGCGCTGTCGGGTCCCGCCGCCGGGGTGATCGCGGCCGCCCATATCGCCGAGGGCGCGGGCTTTGCCGACATCATCACTGGCGATATGGGCGGCACATCCTTCGATGTCTCGCTCATTGCCGGGGGGCAGCCGGCGCTGGCGGCGCAGACCTCCATCGATTTCGGCATGGTGGTGCGCACGCCGATGATCGAGATCACCACCATCGGCGCGGGCGGCGGCTCCATCGCCTGGGTGGACAAGGGCGGCCTTCTGAACATCGGCCCGGAAAGCGCAGGCTCGGACCCCGGGCCGGTGGCCTACGGGCGCGGCAACACGCGGCCCACGGTCACCGATGCCAATATCGTGCTGGGCCGGATCGACCCGGACCGCCCCATCGGCGGCGGCAAGCTGGATGTGGCCGCGGCCCGGGCGGCCATCGACGCGCATGTGGGCCAGCCCCTGGGCCTGAGCACCGAGGACGCGGCCGAGGCGATCATCCGCGTCGCCAATGCCCGCATGGCAGGCGCCATCCGGCTGGTCAGCATCGAGCGCGGGCATGACCCGGCGCGCTTTGCCTTCATGCCCTTCGGCGGCGGTGGCGCGCTGCATGCCGGCGCGATGCTGGCCGAGGTGGGTCTCGCCCGCGCCATCGTGCCGCGCTATCCGGGCGTGACCAGCGCCATGGGCTGCGTGATCGCCGACATGCGGCAGGATTTCGTGCAGACCGTCAATGCCATGACCGACAGTGCCGACACGCAGGCACTGGGTGCGCTGGTTCAGGACCATGTCGATCGGGGCATGCGGATGCTGGATGCCGCGGGCGTGGCCTTTGCCGGCCGCGCGGTCGAACTGGCGCTCGACATGGCCTATCTGGGCCAGACCCATACCGTCGCCGTGCCTCTGCCGGTGACGTTGCGGGACGGCCGCGTCACCCCGCCCGAACGGGCCCAGATCGCCACAGCCTTCGATGCCGCCTATACCGCGACTTACGGCCGGCTGTTACCCGGCGGGGTAACGCGTATCCTGAACCTGCGCACGGCGGTGATCGGCCAGCGGCCCAAATTCGACCTTGCCGGCCTCGCGCCGCAGGGCGCGGGCAGCACCGCCCCGCGCACCTCCCGCCCGGTGCATGTCGGCGCATGGGTGGAGGCCGCGATCTACGACCGGCTGGCGTTGCCCGTGGGCGCGGTTATCCCCGGCCCGGCGGTGCTGGAACAGCCCGATACCACCATCCTGATCGAACCGGGGATGACCGGAACCGTGGACATGCACGGCAACCTGATCCTGACCAAGGCAGAGGCACGCTGATGGACCCGAAAACCACCGCCCTGCTGACCATCGACCTGCAGAACGATTTTCTGCATCCGGAAGGCGCCTATGGCCGCGCCGGCCAGTCGGCCGCGGCCATCGCCGCATTGCCTGAACGGATACGGCCCCTGCGCGACGCGCTGAAGGCGGCGGGCGGGCATTATATCTCGGCCCAGTTCACGCTGGTCCCCGGCCCCGATGGCCCGCTGATCTCGCCGCATCTGAAGACGCTGCGCCCCTTCCTCGGGCCGGGGGATTTCGAGCCCGGATGCTTCGGCCATGCGCTGGTCGACACCCTGCAACCGGCCGATTTCACGGTGGAAAAGGTGGCCTATTCCGCCTTCTACCAGACCCGTCTGGAGTTCATCCTTCGCAAGTCGGGCATCGAGACGCTGATCGTCGGCGGGATCGTCACAAATGGCGGCGTGGCCAGCACCTTGCGCGACGCCCATCTGCGTGACATTCACACCATCACCCTGACCGACGGCTGCGCGGCCTTCCGCGAGGATGTGCACGCGGCCACGCTCATTTCGCTGGGTACCGTAACGCAGGCGATGACCTGCGCCGAGGCCACAGCCCTGATCGGAGGCGCAACATGAGCCTGAAAGCCCGCCTGAGCGCGGCCGAGATCCTGATCGCACCCGGTGTTTTCGACGGGCTGACCGCGGCGCTGGCCGAAGCGGCCGGGTTCGAGGCGCTCTATCTCTCCGGCGCGGCGGTGGCCTATACCCGCCTCGGCCGCCCCGATATCGGCCTGTCCACCATGTCAGAGATGGCCGACACCCTGGCGCTCATCCGCGACCGTGTGGCGCTTCCCATCATCATCGACGCCGATACCGGCCACGGCAATGCGCTGAACGCTCAGCGCACCATGCGCGTATATGAACGCATGGGCGCCAATGCCCTGCAGATCGAGGATCAGACCTATCCCAAACGCTGCGGCCATCTGGACGACAAGTCACTGGTTCCCATGGCCGAGATGGTGGGCAAGATCACTGCCATGGCCGATGCGCGGGCGGACGACGGGACCCTGATCATCGCCCGCACGGATGCCATCGCGGTCGAGGGGCTCGCCGCGGCGCTGGACCGTGCCGAAACCTACCTCGAGGCCGGTGCTGACGCATTGTTCATCGAAGCGCCCCGCTCCGGGGACGAGCTGCGCCAGGTGGCGACCCATTTCGCCGGACGGGTGCCGCTGATGGCCAACATGGTGGAAGGCGGCGCCACGCCGGTGCAGTCGGCGGCCGACCTTCAGGCGCTGGGCTATGATCTGGTGATCTTTCCCGGCGGCATCGTCCGGGCAATCGCCCGCACTGCGGAGGAATATTATGCCAGCCTGCGCGCACATGGCTCGAACAGCCCTTTTGCCGACCGCATGCATGATTTCGCCGGATTGAACGCGCGTATTGGAACAGAGGCGATGCTGGCCATGAGCAGGCGTTACAGCGACGTGCCATAGCCGCCACAATCGGCCCGCCGCCGGCGCGCTTCGACGCCCATGTCGAGACGGCGGTCATCGGAGCCGGCGCAGCCGGTCTGCCCGGCTGCTCCGGCCTCGAACCGTTTGCCGCGCAACGCAACGCAGCCGAGCAAGCCGGCACGACCCGACCCTACCCCGGAAAACAACCTACCTCACGATCTTCGTCAGCCCGGGCAGCTCGATCTCGCGCAGGACCCGGATGAATGGGGCACGGGCGGTGTGCACATGGGCGGTGCGCGGCAGGAAAATGTCGATTTCGATCTCGGTTCGCGGTGTCAGCGGCACGACCGAAACCGCGCCCAGTTGATCCGGCGCCATCCCTGTAGGATCGATCAGGGTGAAACCCATGCCCGCCCGGACCATCTGGATTGCGGTGTCGGTGGAAGAGACCTCGTGCGTCACCCCCAGTTTCTCGGCGATCATCGGGTGGCGCTGATCGGTCAGCCGCCGGATCGCCGTTGTCTCGTCGAGCGCGATACAGGGCTCGCCCGCAAGCTCCATCGGGTCAAGCACCGCACGGCCGGCAAACCGATGCTCCCGGCGCAGGATGGCGCAGATCGCGCCCCGGGAAAAGGGCAGCGCATCGACATTCTCGGCCGGCACCGGCGTTGTCGAAATGCCGATGTCGAAGGCGCCGCGCGACAGTCTGACCGCCATGTAGCGGCGCGGGTAGACCTTGATCTTGAAGGTGGTGTCGAGACGCGCCTGCGCCAGCTGTAGCACCGCAGGCATCACCAGCCCGTCGAGCACACGCGGCTGCGACACGATCCTGATGGTCTCCGCTGCCAGCTATTCGCTGGCCACGATGATGCGAGAACTTGATGTCAACGCGCTCGACAGCTTTCGGCCCATCGGCCAGATCGGCACGCTGACGACCTCGCTCATGGCCGCCCCGGACGGGCCTTATCAGACGGTCGAGGATATCATCGAGGCCGCGCGCGCCGATCCGGGCGAGCTGACATGGGCGCACATGGGCGCACATGGGCGCATACCGGGCGCGGCAGCTTTCACCACGTGGCCGGTCAGGCCTTTCTGGACGCGCTGGAGCTTGACGCGGTGGACGTGCCCTTCGCCAGCGGCGGCCCCACCCGCACGGCGGTGATGGGCGGGGAGGTCGATTTCGGCTTTATCGGTGTGCAGCAGCGCGCGGGCTTCGAGGACGAGATCAACGCACTGGCCCTCGTTTCGGACAGCCCCCCAGCAAGCGGGAAGTTCTCGCATGTCGGCGCGGGTGGATGCCGGGTGAAAACGGGCGGCGGTGCACTGTTGATGGCTGCCCGACGTGGACGCAATCAGGCTATGCGCTCATTGATTTTCAAAGCCAGAAGATGACGGTTGCGTCGCGTGCATTGGCGCTTGTCGTGGCCGGCGGGTTTGCCGCGCGACTTCCGACCCCGGATGCGGGGCGTATCCCTTTGCCTTTCAACGCCCCCCGGATGGCGGCCGGATGACGCGCCAATCACGACAGCTTCCTGACCGAGAACGAGACCGCCGCGTATTTCGACTGGATCATCACCACGTTGCGGCCGGTCGATGGCGCACAGGGCCGCCTGAGGCACGACACCGACACGCCGCTGATCATTCGCGAAACCACGGTAATCGAGACCCGCGCTCGACCGGCCGCAACGTGGTGATGAATGGCGACCGGATCGCGCGGGCGGGCGCGCCGCCCGAGCTTGACCCGGGACAGGCCCCCCGGGCGCAGATCGGCTCAGGCCTCCTTGCGGCGGCCCAGAAGCGCCATGGCAGTATAGACGAGGATCATCAGCCCCCCAGCCCCGGCCAGCCCGATCAGAAGCAACACCACCCAGTCGATCGGCCCGCCGATATCGCGAAAGCCCGAATTGGTGATCCACTGCACGAACAGGATCGCCGCGATCGCCCCCACCGGTGCGGTCAGTTCCGCCCGCAACAGCCGGCGGCTTTCCAGTTTGCGGTCGCGAATGAGCACATAGAGAAAGGCCAGCGTGATCACCACGGCCACGGCCACCAGCGTCCAGAACAGCCAGACGCCGAACATCTCCTCGAAAACGGCAAGCAGCGTGCCGATGCTGAATTCTTCCATCTCTCGATCCTCCTCAGGCGCGGCCGCGCAGCATGGCGTTGTAGGTGGCCTTGAGCGCGACCTCCTTCATCAGCCACGAAATCCACAATTCCTCCAGCGGCGCGATGACGCCGGGGAAAGAGGGTGTCAGGTTGTCCTGATAGTCGAACTCCACCAGCATCGCCCGCCCGACCCGGGTGATCAGCGGGCAGGAAGTATAGCCGTTGTAGCGGCGCTGACCTTCGCTGCCGGCAATCTCCGACACGATCTGATCCTCGACCACGGGAATGTGGAACTTCACGCTGGCCGCGGTCTTGCCCTTGGGCACGCCGTTGATATCGCCGATGCCGAAGACATTGGGATAGCGGGCATGGCGCAGGGTGCCCATATCCACCTCGATCCAGCCCTGATCGGTCCAGCGGTCGGCCCAGCTCAGGCCCGAGTCGCGCACCACCTGCGGCGCCCGCTGGGGGGGAACGATATTGATGAAATCCCAGCGGTCGGTGACCTCTCCATCGGGGGTGGTGTAGGTCGCGGTCTTCGCGCCCAGATCGATGCCCTTCAAGACATGGCTGTAGCGATAGGTGATGTTGCGCTCGTCCATGATCTGGCGCACCCGGTGGTGGATGACCGGCACGCCGAACAGGTTGGGCGCCTGCGCGTTGTAGAAGAACTCGCATTTGCCACGGGTGCCGCGCGTGGTGGCCATATCCTCGGCCAGCAGGCAGATCTTGACCGGGGCGCCGGCGCATTTCATCTCGGTGGCCGGGCGGCCGAACATGCCGACACCGCCCTCGTCAAGGAACTTGTCCATCGCCCGCCAGCTGGTTTCGGCCAACTCGGGGCTGGCGTAATGGGCGGAAATGCCGTTTTGCGGGCCGACCATGGACAGATCGAACCCCTCGACCGCCTCCCAGTCGAGCACGAGGCCGGTGGAGACGATCAGGTAGTCATATTCCAGCCGCGTGCCGCCGGTGGTGGTGACGGCCTGCGCCTCGGGGTCGATCTCGGCGGCGTATTCCTGCACCCAGCGCGCGCCCCGCGGCAGCCAGTCGCCAGTGCCCGAAACCGCATAATTCGCCGAACGCAGCCCCGCCGCGATCAGCGTGAAACCGGGCTGATACCAATGCTGTGCGCGCCCGTCCACGAGCGTGATCTCGGCCCCCTCCAGCCGTTCCGACAGACGGTTGGCGATCGCCGCACCGCCGGCCCCGGCCCCCAGGATGACGATGCGCGCACGGGTCCGCACCGCGCGGGCCGACAGCGCCGAGGCTCCGGCCGCCAGCGCAGCCCCCCCCGCCGCAAGCCCCAGAAACCCACGACGCGTGGCGTCGGGCAGATTGAATTCAGACATGGCGGCTCCTCCTGGCAACATATCGCATTACGTGCATGCGAACGCATACAGCCTCTTTGATCCAGATCAAATATATATTCACGAATTGCGATTTTTTTCTCGAAATCCTCCGTGTTGATCCGTGTCAAGGCGCGCGCCGGGGCAAACAGGTATCGAGAGCATGTGATTTCGGAGGATCGGAGACCCCCATGCGTCTGACCACGCGCACCAGCCTAGCCCTGCGCACACTGATGTTCTGTGCCGTCAACGACGGCCGTATCGTCCGCAAGCAGGAGGTCGCCGAAGGCTGCAATGTCTCGGAAAATCACCTCGCACAGGTAATCAACGGGCTCGGCCATGCGGGATTCGTCACCACCCTGCGCGGGCGCAAGGGCGGGTTGAAGCTCGCCCGGCCCATGGACAAGATCGGCGTGGGCGAGGTTGCGCGTGCCTTCGAGGGTCAGGTGCCGCTGGCCGAATGCTTCGTCAGCAACCGCAACACCTGCCCGCTGGAACCCGCCTGCCGGCTGCGTCATGCGCTGGCCGCTGCGGTGGAGGCTTTCTATGCCTCGCTCGACCGGCTGACCATCGCCGATCTGGTCTGCCACAACGACAGGCTGCACGCGATACTGGAGCTGCCCGGCGCGCCGGCGCGGCCGCTCTGCGCCGGGGCAACGCCGGAACGGGCCGAAGCACAGGCCTGAAGGCGCAGGTCCAGCCGAAAGTTCCGGGCGCAGGGCTCGCGGAAACGGGCGGCCGCGGGCGAATGGATTGCCCGGGGCTCAGCGTGTCAGGATCAGCCGGTTACGCTCGATCTCGATCCGGTCGAACCGGGACAGATACGCCATGCCCAGAAGCGAGGTATCGAGCGCGCCCTCGTTGACCCATGCATTGACCCCGCGATCCACGATCTCGCCAAGGCGCACCTCGTCGAGCCGGACCCGGGCAGTACGCACGGTACCGTTCGCGGTGCGCGCGATCCCGGTGTAGCGCAAGGCGTCCATATCGATGCCCACCCGCCCCGCATCGGCTTGCGACAGCACGACTTCGGTGGCGCCGGTATCGACGATGAAACGCACATCGGTGCCGTTCAGCGCCAGCGTCAGGTAATAGTGGCCGTCCGGGCCGCGCGGCACCTCGACACGGGCGCCGTCCATGCTGACGCTTTGCTGCGGCATGACCCCGTCGCGCACGCCGTCCCACAGGCCATAGGCCGCAACGACCCCGATGAAGATCAGGCCCCACAGAACGGCGGCCCGGGCGAGGCTGCCCAGAGTGTTGCGGTTCGACAGGATCAGATAGGCCAGCAGCACCGTGCCCAGAAGGCCCAGATACATCAGCCGGCCGATGTCGTGCTCGCTCATTCGCGGCTCCCTTCGGGCCAAAGGTAGGGCGTCCGCCATCCGATGTCATCTGCCGCGCGTCGCTCAAGGCGCTGCGCCGCGCTGTCCGTCGATCACGAAGAAGA
>SKUV01000026.1 GCA_007129775.1 Paracoccaceae bacterium
GCTGGAGGCGATGGCTGAGGCGGCGCGCGCCTCGGGCCGGGCCCCGCGCCTTGCCGGCCAGCCACTGACCGGCGATGTGGCCGATGCGGCGGCGGCCGTCATCGCGGCCGGATCGGGGGACGGGCCGGGCCTGTGGCTCTTTGGCGGCGAGACCACGGTCGCGCTGCGCGGCGCGGGGCTGGGGGGGCGCAATCAGGAACTGGCGCTACGGGTGGCCCTGCAGGCCGAAGACGCCGGCTGGCAGGCCCCATGGACCTTTCTGTCTGGCGGCACCGACGGGCGCGACGGGCCGACCGACGCCGCCGGCGGGCTCGTCGATCACGGAACGCTGGCGCGGATGCGCGCAGCAGGGGTGAGCCCCGAGCGCGCGCTGGCCGAGAACGACAGCAACCGCGCCCTCGCTGCATCGGGCGACCTGCTGCTGACCGGTGCGACGGGCACCAATGTGGCCGATCTTCAGGTGCTGATCCGGGGATAGGGCAGTGTTGCCGCAACGCTCGGCCCGGCGGCCGGTGGACCAGCGGTTACGGGACAGCCCGCGCCATTGCGGCATGAGGGCAGCTCTTGCGACGCTCACTGGGCGCGCGGGAAGTGCGCCGGGCAAGCCAGAGATGCCCGCACGGCCTCAGCCCGGCGCGTAGATCGCTGCGACGCGGTCCACCGCGGCGGCGGGTGTCATCTCTTCGCTCTCGCCGGTGCGGCGGCAGGTCAGTTCCACCATGCCCTTGGCGAGCCCGCGCGGCCCCACCGTAATCCGCCACGGCAGGCCGATCAGGTCCATCGTGGCGAACTTTCCGCCCGCGCGTTCCTCACGGTCGTCGTAAAGCGGCTCCAGCTCCTTTCCCTGCAAGCCGGAATAAAGCTCCGCACAGGCGGCATCGGTGGCCGCATCGCCTTGCTTGAGGTTGACGATCCCCACGGGAAACGGCGTCACCCCTTCGGGCCAGATGATACCGCGCTCGTCATGGCTGGCCTCGATGATCGCCCCGGCCAGCCGCGACACGCCGATCCCGTGGCTGCCCATATGCACCGGGACGCGGTTGCCTTGGGGAGTAACCACGGTTGCGCCCATAGGCTCGGAATACTTGGTGCCGAAATAGAAAATCTGGCCGACCTCGATGCCACGGCCACTGCGGCGCCGGTCTTCGGGCACCTTGGTGAAGGCGGCTTCGTCATGGGTTTCATCGGTCCGGGCATAAAGGCTGGTGAATTCGGAACAGATCGCCGCAACCTCCGCGCGATCATCGTAATCGACCTGCCGCACGCCCAGTTTCAGATCCGTGACCGCGGCATCGTAGTAGACCTCCGACTCGCCGGTGCTCGCCAGAACCAGAAACTCGTGCGTGTCATCCCCGCCGATCGGGCCGCTGTCGGCGCGCATGGGGATCGCCGTCAGCCCCATCCGTTCATAGGTCCGCAGATAGGCGACCATATGGCGGTTGTAGGCATGCAGCGCGGCCTCGCGGTCGAGATCGAAGTTGTAGCCGTCCTTCATGAGGAATTCCCGCCCCCGCATCACGCCGAAGCGCGGGCGGATCTCGTCGCGGAACTTCCACTGGATGTGGTAGAGCGTCAACGGAAGGTCGCGGTAACTGCCCACATGGGTGCGGAAGATGTCGGTGATCATCTCCTCGTTGGTCGGACCGTAGAGCAGATCGCGCTTGTGGCGGTCGGTGATGCGCAGCATCTCCTCGCCGTAATCGTCGTAGCGCCCGCTTTCGCGCCAAAGGTCCGCGGGCTGCAGCGTGGGCATGAGCATCGCGATATGGCCCGCGCGGGCCTGTTCCTGATGCACCACCTCCTCGATCCGGCGCAGCACACGGTAGCCCAGCGGCAGCCACGAATAGATGCCCGCCGCCTGCTGGCGGATCATGCCGGCGCGCAGCATCAGCCGGTGGCTGACGATCTGGGCATCGGCCGGGGTTTCCTTGAGAACGGGCAGGAAATAGCGGGACAGACGCATAGGGGCACTTCCTTGGACGCGGGAACGCGGTTCGGCCCTGTTCCTAGGCCAGCCCCGCGGCGCAGGCAAGGGCCGGGCGGATGCGTGCCGGCGGGGCCGCTGACCGCTCACATCCCCGTTGACGGGGCTTGAACGCCCGGACTGCGCGGTTTCTTGTGGACCAAAGTTCATGCCACCCCACGGAGGTTCGCGATGCGACGCTTGATCGCGCTGGCGCTGTGCCTGACCCTGCTGCCGTTGTCGGCGCTGCGCGCTGCCGAGATTACCGAATTCACCCTTGAAAACGGCCTTCATGCCGTGGTGATCGAGGATATGCGCAGCCCCGCGGTGACCCATATGATGTGGTATCGCGTCGGCGCCGCCGACGAGCCGCCGGGCAAGTCGGGCATCGCGCATTTTCTGGAACATCTGATGTTCAAGGGCACGCATACCCGCGATCCGGGCGAGTTCTCGGCCGTGGTGGAGGCCAATGGCGGGCGCGACAATGCCTTCACCTCGTGGGATTACACGGGGTATTTCCAACGCGTCGCCGCCGACCGGCTGGGCCTGATGATGGAGTTGGAGGCCGACCGTATGGCCAACCTGTCCTTCACCGAGGCCGAATGGCTGCCCGAACGCGACGTGATCCTCGAAGAACGCAGCCAGGTTCTGGAAAGCCGCCCGGGCGCCGTGCTGAACGAGGCAATGCGCGCCGCGCAATTCGTCAACCATGGCTACGGCATCCCGATCATTGGCTGGCGCCACGAGATGGAAGGCCTGACCGGCGAGGATGCGATGGACTTCTACGCCCGCCACTACGGCCCCAACAACGCTATCCTGATCGTCGCCGGCGGAGCGAGCGCCGAAGAGGTCCGCGCGCTGGCCGATGAGCATTACGGCCCGATCCCACCCAATCCCGCCATCACCCCCCGCGCGCGTACCGCAGAGCCGCCGCAACTGGCCGAGCGCCGGATCATGCGCGAGGATGGCCGTGTGGCCCAGCCCTATGTTTTGCGCAGCTATCTCGCGCCGAGGCGTCGTTCTGGCGATCAGGCCGAGGCCGCGGCGCTGGCGGTGCTGGCCGAACTGCTGGGCGGCTCCGACCGGACCTCGTTCATGGCCGAACGGCTGGTGCTGGCCGAGGATGCGCCGGCACTGTCGGCCGGGGCGTGGTATTCCGGGCTCGCGCTCGACTATGGCTCCTTCGGGGTGTCGATCGTGCCGGCCGAAGGCGTCAGCCTGACCGAAGCCGAGGCAGCGCTCGATGAAACGATCGCGGCCTTCATTGCCGAGGGCCCCGATCCGGCGCAGTTCGAAACCGTGCAGATGCGCATCCGCGCTTCCGAGATTTACGCGCTCGACAACCTTCAGGGGCTGGCCCGGCGCTATGGCGCGGCGCTCACCTCGGGGCTGACGGTGCAGGATGTGCAGGACTGGCCCGACCTGCTCATGGCGGTAACGCCCGAGGATGTGCAGGCCGCCGCCGAAGCCGTCTTCGACCGCAACGCCGCCGTCACCGGCTGGCTCATGGGCCCCGACGGCGAAACCGCCGGCGCGGCGCGCCCGGGGGCCGCCGTCATCGACCGCCCGCTCGAAGAGGTGTCGCAATGATCCGTCTTGCCCTTTCGCTGACCCTTGCCCTGCTGGCCGCCGCACCGCTGCGCGCCCAGATCACGGTGCAGGAAATCACCTCGCCCGGCGGCATCGACGCTTGGCTGGTGGAAGAACCGGCGATCCCATTCGTGGCGCTGGAACTGCGCTTTCTCGGCGGCACCAGCCTCGATACGCCCGAACGCGCCGGCGCAACCGACATGATGGCGACCCTTCTCGCCGAGGGCGCGGGCGAACTGGACAGCCGCGCCTTCGCCGCCGCAACCGAGGCGCTGGCCACCGGCTTTCGCTTTTCTGCCGGGCGGGACATGCTGTCGGTCTCGGCCACGATGCTGACCGAGAACCGCGACGAGGCTGCGGCGCTTCTGCGCAGCGCGCTGGCCGAACCTCGCTTCGATGCCGACGCGCTGGAGCGTGTCCGCGCGCGCGCGATTTCGGGCGCGCGGTCGGACCTGCGCAACCCCAGCAGCATCGCGGGCCGCACATTTGCCGAAATGGCCTGGGGCGATCATCCCTATAGCCAGCCTGCCTCCGGCACCGAAGAAACGCTCGCCGCGCTGACCCGCGACGATCTGCTGGCGGCCCATGCCGGCGCCTTTGCACGTGACCGGCTGTTCGTGGCGGCCGTGGGCGATATCACCGAGGCCGAACTCGGGGCCCTGCTGGACGATCTGCTGGGCTGGCTGCCCGAAACCGGTGCTGACCTGCCCGAACGGGCAACGGCGCAATTGAGCGGCGGCGTGACGGTGGTACCCTTCGACGGGCCGCAATCCATGGTGATCTTCGGCCAGCCCGGCCTGCCACGCGACGATGACGATTTCATCGCCGCCTTCGTGCTGAACGAGGCCGTGGGCGGCGGGCGCTTCGGCACGCGTCTGATGCGCGAGGTGCGCCAGCGCCGCGGGCTGACCTATGGCATCGGCACCGGGCTCGCCTCGGGTCGGTTCGGCGATACGGTGCAGGGTGGCTTTTCCACCGACAACAGCCGCGCGGCCGAGGCCATAGAGGTGGTCCGCGCGGAATGGGCGCAGGTCGCCTCGGAAGGGCTGAGCGCCGACGAACTCGAAGCGATCCAGACCTACCTGACTGGTGCCTATCCGCTGCGTTTCGACGGCAATGCCAATATCGCGCAGATCCTTGTGGGCATGCAGGTACAGGGCATGCCTGCGGATTACATCGCCGAGCGAAATGACCTGATCCGCGCCGTCAGTCTGGAGGATATTCAGGCCATCGCCGCGCGCTTGCTGGACCCCGAGGCGCTGCATTTCGTCGTCGTGGGCCGGCCCGAGGGGCTGGAGACCACCACCAACTGACGCTTGGCCAGGCGCCGCGCTCATGCTAGGGATAGTGGCATGAACATCGCCACCCCCAACATGGGCGCCCACCCCCCGCGCATCCGGCAACTGGACGAGGCCGCGATCAACCGAATCGCCGCCGGCGAGGTGGTGGAGAGGCCGGCCTCCGCCGTGAAGGAACTGCTGGAAAACGCGCTCGACGCCGGCGCGCGGCGGGTGGATCTGGCTTATGCCGATGGCGGCAAGACGCTGATCCGGATCAGCGATGACGGCCATGGCATCGCCGAGTCCGACCTGCCGATGGCGCTTGCGCGCCATGCCACCTCCAAGATCGACGGCTCCGA
>SKUV01000243.1 GCA_007129775.1 Paracoccaceae bacterium
GGCGCAGCCCGTTTCGCATATCATTTGGGCGCAGCCCGTTTCGCATATCATTTGGGCGCAGCCCGTTTCGCATATCATTTGGGCGCAGCCAGTATCCGCACCCGAGAGCCCTGCGCCGCTGCGCGCGGCGGCTTGCCCTCGCCGGCCAACCAATGCAGAAGCGCGCCGGGGAGATCACCATGACCGCAGGCATCTTCGTTCTCGTACTCGGCTATGTGCTGAGCCAGTTCTACCGGGCCTTTCTCGCCGTCCTGGCCCCGTTTCTGTCGGCCGATGCGGGCGCGGGCGCGGATGACCTCGCGCTGTCCTCGGGCCTGTGGTTCCTCGCCTTCGCGGCGATGCAGATCCCCGTGGGCGCGGCGCTCGACCGGTTCGGGCCGCGCCGCACCACCGCGTGGATGCTCGGGCTGGGCGGCGGCGGCGGCGCGCTGGTTTTCGCGCTGGCGCAGGGGCCGGGCACGATCCATCTGGCGATGGTCCTGCTCGGCATCGGCTGCGCGCCAGTGCTCATGGCTTCCTATTTCCTGTTCGCGCGCAACTTTCCGCCGGCGGTCTTCGCGACGCTGGCCGGGGTGATGATCGGTGTCGGATCGCTGGGCAATCTGGCAGGCGCCCTGCCGCTGGCCTGGGCGGCCGAAACCTTCGGCTGGCGCCAGAGCGTGGCCGGCCTCGCCGTCCTCACCCTCGCGATCGCGGTGGCGGTGGGGCTGCTGTTGCGCGATCCGCCCCCCGCGCCGCCGTCTGCGGACGGCGCGCGCGGCTCGCTTCTCGATCTGCTGCGGATCCCGGGCTTCTGGCTGATCCTGCCGATGCTTGTGGTCAATTACGCCCCTTCGGCCGGCTTGCGGGGGCTCTGGATCGGGCCCTATTACGAGGCTGCCTTTGCCGCGACCCCGAGCCAGATCGGCACGGTCACCTTGATCATGGCGCTTGCCATGACGGTGGGCAATTTCCTCTATGCCCCGCTTGACCGGCTGCTGGGCACCCGCAAGGTGGTGGTGCTGGCGGGCAACCTGCTGGGACTGATCTGCCTCTTCGCACTGGCCCTGAACCCGCTGCCGGGCTTCTGGACGGCGGCGGTTCTCTTTGCCGGCATCGGCCTGTTCGGGGCGTCCTTCGCGGTGCTGATCGCCCATGGCCGCGCGATGGTGCCGCCGCACTTGCTGGGCCGCGGTATCACCCTGATGAACCTGTTCGGCATCGGCGGCGCGGGTGTGCTGCAGTTCCTGTCCGGCCCGGTCCATCGGGCCGGTGTGGCCGGGGCCGGGGACCCGCTGGCCGGGTTTCAGGCGCTTTTCCTCTTTTTCGCTTTCAGCCTGCTGGCGGGTTGCCTGTTCTACGTCTTCAGCCGCGATACCCGAGGCTGAGCACCCGCGCCGCTCCGCCACTCCTCGCACCCGGCGCCCGTTCCATCGCACACCCCTTTTACCCTGCGCCGCTTTGCGCTAGTCAGCGCCGGTCAGACGCGAAAGGAGTCTCCGATGGGCTACAGAATCGTTGTCGTGGGCGCCACGGGCAACGTGGGCCGCGAAATGCTCAACATCCTCGACGAGCGCCGCTTTCCGGTGGACGAGATCGCCGCCGTGGCCTCGCGCCGCTCGCTCGGGACCGAAGTCAGCTTCGGCGACCGGACGCTCAAATGTCAGGATCTGGAGCAGTTCGATTTCACCGGCTGGGACATCGCGCTTTTCGCCGTGGGATCGGAGGCGACCAAGGTTCACGCCCCGCGCGCGGCCTCTGCCGGCTGCGTCGTGATCGACAATTCCTCGCTCTATCGCTACGACCCCGACGTGCCGCTGGTGGTGCCCGAGGTCAACGCAGCCGCCGTTGACGGTTATGCCAAGAAAAACATCATCGCCAACCCCAACTGCTCCACCGCGCAGATGGTGGTGGTTCTCAAGCCGCTGCACGACCGCGCCCGCATCAAGCGCGTGGTGGTCAGCACCTATCAATCGGTTTCGGGCGCCGGCAAGGAGGGGATGGACGAGCTTTGGGATCAGACCAAGGCCGTCTACAACCCCACGCAGGAGGTGCCGCCCTCCAAGTTCCAGAAGCAGATCGCCTTCAACGTCATTCCCCATATCGACAGCTTCATGGACGACGGCTCCACCCGCGAGGAATGGAAGATGGTGGCCGAGACCAAGAAGATCATGGACCCGTCGATCAAGCTCACCGCGACCTGCGTGCGGGTGCCGGTGTTCGTCGGTCATTCCGAGGCGATCAACATCGAATTCGAGGATTTCCTCGACGAGGACGAGGCCCGCGACATCCTGCGCGAGGCCCCGGGTATCATGGTGATCGACAAGCGCGAGGCCGGCGGCTATGCCACACCGGTCGAATGCGTGGGCGATTTTGCCACCTTCGTCAGCCGTATCCGTCAGGACAGCACGATCGAGAACGGGCTGAACCTGTGGTGCGTCTCGGACAATTTGCGCAAAGGCGCGGCGCTCAATGCCGTGCAGATCGCCGAGACGCTGGGCAACCGGGTGCTGAAGAAGGGCTGATCGGGGCCGGACAGGGCCGCGCGGGCGCACGCGCGCGCGGCTCGGGCGCACGCGCGCGCGGCTGAAACGGCGGCCCTGCCTCCGCCCCTTCTGTCCTGGCTGCGCGCGCCTGGAGGTTCCGACCTCAACCGGCCTCATCCTCCATTGTCACCACGATCTTTCCGGTGGCGCGGCGGGCGCGCAGCATCTCCAAGCCCTCCAGCGCGCGGTCGAACGGCAGGGTCGCGCCGATATGGGGACGCAGGCGGCCGGCAGCATACCAGTCCAGAAGCGTCAGCAGGCTCTGGCCCAGCAGATCGGGGGCGAACCGCCGGTAGCCGCCGAAATAGAACCCGATCACCGCGATATTCTTGACCAGCAGCAGATTGGCGGGCACCTGCTGCACGGCGCCCCCGGCAAAGCCGATGGCGAGCATACGCCCGCCCGGGCGTGCCGCGCGCAGCGCGGCCATGAAGGTCTCGCCGCCCACGGCATCATAAACCACATCGGCGCCGCCCAGCGCCCGGACCGCATCGCGCAGATCGTCGCGCGCGCTGTCGATCAGGTGATCGGCCCCGGCGGCGCGCGCCACCGCCAGCCTTTCCGGCCCGCGCGCAACGGCGATCACGCGCGCGCCCATCAGTTTGCCGATTTCCACCGCCGTCAGCCCGACCCCGCCTGCCGCGCCGGTCACCAGCAGCGTCTCGCCCGCGCGCAACCGCGCGGCATGGTCGAGCGCCAGATGCGACGTGCCGTAGGCGACCTGAAACGCCGCCGCATGGCCGAACGGCATCGCCTCGGGCAACACCACGCAATCGGCGGCCGGAAAACAGCCTGCGCGCGCCAACCCGCCGGCATGGCCGAAGACCGCGACGCGCGCGCCGGGCGCCATGCCGGGGGCGGTCACATCGGGGCCGAGCGCCGCGATCTCGCCGGCGGCCTCGATCCCCGGCACGAAGGGCAGGTCCGGCATGTCCTGATACCGGCCCTCCAGCATCAGCAGATCGGCGAAGTTGAGCCCGCAGGCCCGGATCCGCAGCAGGACCTCGCCCGGGCCGGGGCGGGGCGCAGGTTGCGGGCGCCGCTCGGGCAGGCTGCCGAAACGCTCCAGAAGATACATTTCGGTCATCCCTGCCTCCGTGAACAAGGGCCACCTGGGCTCGCCCATATCCCTGAAAAGATGCGGTTAGGATGCATTTTATTGCATTTTGCAATGCATTCGGAGCGGGCTCTTTTCAAAATGGTTAGCATTTCGAGAATCATCCTCAGGGTGTGGCGCGTTGCGGGTGGTCGCGCATGGGTGAATCCGTGCGGCGCAGGGCGCCGCTCCGGCAAACCGGGCTGCCGCCCCGGGCGCGAAGCCCTGCCATGCGGGGTGAATTGCCCCGTCGCGCGCTGAGAGTAAAAAAAGTCCGCTGTTCTGCCCGGTTTGGCACGAATCTTGCTTCATTAGAATGCACGCTCTGATTTTGGTGCGCCTGCGAGGTAATATAACTATTCTGGAGACCAGTATGAAACACCCTGTCGACACCCATGTGGGAAAACGCATCCGTCACCGGCGCTGGATGGTGGGAATGACCCAGCAGCAGCTTGCGGATGCGGTCGGCATCAAATTCCAGCAGATTCAGAAATACGAGACCGGAATGAACCGCGTCAGCGCCTCGCGGCTCTGGAGCATCGCGGAGACGCTGGATGTTCCGGTGAGCTTCTTTTTCGAGGGGCTGGCCGATGGCGAAGAGGCGGCGCGCGAGACCACCGTGCTTGCGGATCGCGAGGCGATGGAACTGGTGCGCGCCTATACCGCGATCCCCGAGCAACAGCGCCGCAAGCTCTTTGATCTGGCGCGGGTGCTCAGCAGCAGCGCGGCCTGACGACGCCGGGGCAGCCGCCCGCCGGTTTGACGCGCGCGCGTGCTTCGTGTCTAGATGCGTGCGGGCACAGGGCCGGCGGGGCAGAGGATGCGCGACAGGCAGGAAGGCAAGGAGCGGGCCGGCGCGGTAAACGCGCCGCAGTGCCTGCTTGCGACGGCCGAACGGATGGCCGACGCCGCGCGCGCGGCGATCCTGCCGTGGTTCCGTCGCCCCGGTCTGGAAAGCGAGAACAAGGCCGGCGCCGGTGGTGGCGCCGGTGGTGGCGCCGGTGGTTTCGACCCGGTCACCCGCGCCGACCGCGCCGCCGAGGAGGCGATGCGCGCGGTGCTTGCCGCCGAACGGCCCGAAGATGCGATACTGGGCGAGGAGATGGGCGCGCAGCCCGGTCGCAGTGGTCTGACATGGGTGCTCGACCCGATCGACGGCACCCGCGCCTTTCTGGCCGGTGCGCCCACATGGGGCGTGCTGATCGCGCTTTCGGATGATCGCGGGCCGCGGCTCGGGCTGATCGACCAGCCTCATATCGGCGAGCGATTCATCGGCCTGTGCGACAGCTCCGGCGCCGGCGCGCGGGCCTGGGTGGACGGGCCAAGGGGGCGGGCGGGGTTGGCCACGCGGACGGCGCGGCCGCTGGACCGGGCGATCCTGCTCACCACCTTTCCCGAGGTGGGCAGCGCAGAGGAAGCGGCGGCGTTTCACGCGCTTGCCGGGCAGGTGCAACTGGTGCGCTACGGGCTCGATTGCTACGCTTATGCGATGCTGGCGGCGGGGCAGATCGATCTGGTGGTGGAGGCGGGGTTGCAGCCCCATGACATACAGGCGCC
>SKUV01000354.1 GCA_007129775.1 Paracoccaceae bacterium
CCATGGAAAAGGCCCCGGCGGGGCCGGGGCCTTCGGGCTGTGCGGGGCGAAGTATCGCCGGATCAGAGCTTTTCGGTCAGTTCCGGCACCGCGGCGAAGAGGTCGGCCACAAGGCCGTAATCGGCGACCTGAAAGATCGGCGCCTCCTCATCCTTGTTGATGGCCACGATCACCTTGCTGTCCTTCATCCCGGCCAGATGCTGGATCGCTCCGGATATGCCCACGGCCACGTAAAGCTCGGGCGCGACCACCTTGCCGGTCTGGCCCACCTGCCAGTCGTTCGGGGCATAGCCCGAATCGACCGCCGCGCGGCTGGCGCCCACGGCGGCGCCGAGCTTGTCGGCAAGCTTCTCGATCATCGCGAAATCGTCTTCCGAGCCGATACCGCGTCCGCCCGAGACCACCCGCTTCGCGCTGGTCAGTTCGGGCCGGTCGCTGGCCGCGACCTTGTCCTCCACCCATTCCGAAAGGCCCGGGTTTTCGGCGGCGCCGATGCTCTCCACCGGTGCTGGGCCGCCGCTGCCCGTGGCATCGAAGGTCGCGGTGCGAATCGACACGACCTTGACGGGATCGCCCGACTGCACGGTCTGGACCGCATTGCCGGCATAGACCGGCCGCTCGAACGTATCAGCATCGACGACGGCCGAGATGTCCGAGATCACCATCACATCCAGAAGCGCCGCGACCCGCGGCAGCAGGTTCTTGGCGAAGGTCGTGGCCGGGGCGACGACATGGCTGTAATCGCCCGCCAGCGACACCACCAGCGCGGCAACCGGTTCGGCCAGCCCGTTGCCATAGGCGGCATCATCGGCGCAGAGCACCTTTTCCACCCCGTCGAGCCCGGCCGCCGCCTCGGCCGCCGCGCCGCAGCCGGTGCCGGCGCAAAGCACCGTGACCGGGCCCATCGCCCGCGCTGCCGTCAGCGCCTTGGAGGTCGCATCAAGGGCAAGCTCGCTGCCCGACAATTCCGCCACCAGAAGAACGGCCATCACAGCACCCCCGCTTCGTCTTTGAGTTTCGCGATCAATTCATCCACGGAGCCGACCTTGATCCCGGCCTTGCGGCCCGCTGGCTCAGCCGTCTTCAGCACCGTCAGGCGCGGGCTGACGTCGACGTCGTAATCGGCGGGCGTCTTCTCCTCGAGCGGCTTTTTCTTGGCCTTCATGATGTTGGGCAGAGATGCATAGCGCGGCTCGTTCAGGCGCAGATCGACCGTCACCACCGCGGGCATGTTCACGCGGATGGTCTGCAGTCCGCCATCGACCTCGCGCGTGACCCTGGCGTGATCGCCATCGATCTCCAGTTCACTGGCGAAAGTCGCCTGCGCCCAGCCCATCAGCGCGGCCAGCATCTGGCCGGTGGCGTTGAGGTCGTTGTCGATGGCCTGCTTGCCACAGATCACCAGACCCGGGGATTCCTCCGCCACCACCTTGGCCAGCAGTTTGGCCACGGCCAGCGGCTCGATATCGGTGTGCACGTCGTCGGCGGCGACGATCAGGATGGCGCGGTCGGCGCCCATGGCGAGCGCGGTGCGCAGGGTTTCCTGCGCCTGTTTCACGCCGATGGACACAACCACGACTTCCTCGGCCTTGCCGGCTTCCTTGAGGCGGATCGCCTCTTCCACGGCGATCTCGTCGAAAGGGTTCATGGACATCTTGACGTTCGCGAGATCGACACCGCTGCCGTCGGCCTTGACGCGGACCTTCACATTGTAGTCGATCACCCGTTTCACAGGCACCAGAATCTTCATCCGGGTCTCTCCCATTCCGTTTTCGGGGCGGGCCGCCGGCCCGACTGCCCCCGTGATTAGCGCCATGCCGCGCCGGACAACAGGGCGAATCGGCCTAATCCTCGGCGGCATTTTGCCTTTCGAGGCGAAACACGCCGCGTCGCGGGGCCGCAAACGCCCGAGGCCGGGCGATCGGCCGTGACGATACCCTGACCGGGCAGCGCGGGCGCGATCCCGCCCTAGGCAGGGCCGACGCGCCCGGCTATCCTGCGACCATGTTTACCATCGAGCACGATTTCGACGCCACCGTGATCACCCTCGTGGACGAGGGTGGAACGCATCTGCAGGAAGACATCACCGTGCAGGCCTTCGAGGATTGCATCACGGTGGAGCAGTTCGACCCGCGCGCCGACCGGGTGGTCAAGATCACCCTGTCGCCGTCGCAATTGCGCGACCTCGCCGCCGCGCTGAACCTGCCCGAGGGGGTATATCGTCTGCCGCCCGCAGGGCGCGGTGAGCGGACCTAGAGGAACAGCATCAGCATCAGCGGCGCCAGCAGCGCGGTCAGCACCGCGTTCAGGCCCATGCCGATGCCGGCGAAAGCACCGGCGCGCGGGTGTTCCTGCAGCGCCCGGGCGGTGCCGATGCCATGCGCCGCCACGCCGACGGCAAAGCCGCGCGCGCGCCGGTCGCGCAGGCCCATCAGGTTCAGCAGCGGCGTTGCCAGAACCGCGCCGATGATCCCGGTCAGGATCACCAGCACCGCCGTCAGCGTGGGCGAGCCGCCGATGGTCTCGGCGATGCCGATGGCCACCGGCGCGGTGGCCGATTTCGGCGCGAGCGCGATCAGCGTGCCAGGACTTACCCCGAAGGCGGCGGCGATCCCCAGCGCCGTGCCCATCGCCACCACCGAGCCAACGCCGAGCGCGGCGAGGATCGGCAGCGCCGCGCGGCGCAGTTGCGGCAGGTGGACGTAAAGCGGCACGGCGAGCGCCACGGTCGCCGGGCCAAGCAGGAAATGGACGAATTGCGCGCCCTCGAAATAGGCCGGATAGGGCGTTCCGGTCAGCCACAGCAGCAACGCCAGCAGCACCACGGCGATCAGCACGGGATTGATCACGGGCGCCCGGCCCGCGCGCCGCGCGAGCGCATCGCCGATGGCATAGGCGATAAGCGTGGCGGTCAGCCAAACGAGCGGGCCCTCGGCCAGATAGCTCCAGATTTCGGCGAAGTCACGCATCGCGGCGCTCCCCGTCCTGCTCTTCGTCAGGCAGTCGCACCGCTTTCGCCACCGCCGCAAAAGTCAGCGCCGCGGCGGCGATGGCGGCAACGGTGGAGCCTACCAGCGCGACCGCCACGGGCAGCGCCTCGGCTCCCAGCGTGCCCAGATGGCCCACCACCCCGACGCCCGCGGGCACGAACAGAAGCGAAAGATGCGCAAGGATCGCCTCGCCCGTCGGGCGCAGCAGGTCGGCGAGGCGGGGAAAGGCCATGAAGGCCGCCAGCAGCGCGGCGGCGCCCAGCACCGGTCCGGGCACGGGGATGGCAAGCGCGCGGGCCGCGGCCTCGCCGGCCAGTTGAAAGGAAAGAATGACGGCGAATGCATGGAGCATGGGATCGGGGCCTCCGGATGACGGGGGGCAGAGTGCCGCCGGTCGCGGGTGTTGGAAAGCCCTCTTGCGCAGCGCGAAAAGCTCCGGGCGCCCGCATCGGGGCGCCCGGTTGCACGTTGGCACATTTTTCGTGCGGTTGTCACTCCGCCGGAACGGCGGCGGGGCTGCGGGGTGCCCCGAAATGGCGCCGGTTCAGGTGCAGCACCAGCCAGACCATCGCCGCCTGCGCCGCCAGCGCCACCGCGGTGATCGCCCAGAAGGCCGGGCCGAATTTCGCCACGAGGCCCGCCGCCACCAGCCCGTTGTTGAGCCAGAAGTGGATCATCACCGCCAGCGCCACGCCCGGGCAGACGAGCGCATAGGCGCCCGGCGAATTCTCGGCCCCGAACAGGAACCGCCCGGCATAGCCCTGGCGCAGCAGGATCAGCCCGCCGAAAAGCACGAACAGGATCTCCACCGAAAGCAGCCGCGTCAGCATCACCAGCGTTTCGGCCGCCCCGGCATGGCTGTCGAAATGCACGCCGAGGCCGTGGTTCTGGCGCAGCATCAGGATGCCGAGCACCGTGATCAGCGGCACGACGATCATCAGCGTCGGCGCGGTCTCGGGGGCGGCGCCGTGCTCCATCATCGCGCGGAAGCCAAGAAGCACCGCCACCAGCGCGATGATCCCCGCGGTCACCAGAAAAAAGCTCGACAGCACCAGCGCGGTGCCCGCGATGGCCGGGCTGGCCGAAAGCGCCGCCGGCGCGGCAAGGCCCACCCCCGTCATCGCAAAGGCAAAGGCCGGCAGGACCTGCCCGAAGCTGTTGTTGGCCGAACATTTGAACCCGCCCTCGGTCAGCACGCGGCCGATGAAGCCGCCCATGATCCGCAGCGCCAGCGCACCGACGGCGAGAAAGGCGATCATCGCCACCGGGAAAAGGTATTCGACCACACTCCAGAGCCCGGGAACAAAGACCAGCCCCAGAACGAACCCCACATTGATCGCCATCGCGAGCGCCAGCGGCAACGTCATCAACTGGCTTTCGGCGTTGGACAGGCGGAAGGCGTCGAACGCCGCGGAGCGTTTCCACCCGGAAAAGGCGCGCAGGTTCCAGACCAGCGCGCGATAGGCGAGAAAGGCGAAAACGGCGATGCCCGCCATCGCGCCCGCGATTGCCGCCTGCAGGGCCGGCCCGCCGGTGGCGAAGGCGGCGGCGATGTCTTCGAAGGTCGGCACCGGCTGGCCCGGGTGCGGCACCCAGAACATCAGCCACATGAAGAAACTGACCGCCACGCCCCCGGCGCCGACCGAGGCGAGGAAGTAAAGCGGGCTGTAGGTATCGGCCGGGCGCCGGATTGCTGTCGTGTCAGGCATGGGAACCTCCATCACATTCATGAATATGAATTCATATAAATGAATATGTTTCCCGGATGCGCTGTGACCCGATGTCGCAGCCCCGATGCAACCCTTGCGCGGAGCACCCGTTCCGCTTTCGGGCGTCTCGCGCCGGGCCCATCGGCAAAGCATTGCCCAGATCGCCGCGATGTGAGCAGAAGTGGCGTGCGCAGGGCCGCCTGTGAGATTAGATTGACGCCATGAACAGACGCAGCATGATCCTGTCCGGCCTCGCCCTCGCCTTGCCCGGGGCGGTGACGCCGGCCCGGCCGGCCCGGGCACAGGGGGGCGGGCCTATTCCGCTCTCCGAAGTCTCACGCTATTTCAACGCGATGACCACGGCAGAGGCCGGATTCACCCAGATCAACCCCGATGGCACGATCTCCACCGGGCGTTTGATGATCTGGCGCCCTGGTCGGATGCGGTTCGAATATGACCCGCCCGAGGCCGGGCTGGTGATCGCGGGCGCGGGGCAGGTGGCGATTTTCGACCCCCGGTCGAATTCGGGGCCGACGCAATACCCGCTGCGACGCACCCCGCTCAACCTGATCCTCGGGCCTCGGATCGACCTCGGACAGGACCGGATGGTGGTGGCGCACCGGATGGAGGATACCGCGACCGTCGTCGTCGCGCAGGACCCGGATTATCCCGAACACGGCACTATCCGGCTGCTGCTGACCGGCGGGCCCACCGAATTGCGCCAGTGGCGCGTGACCGACGACATGGGCCGCGAGACCACGGTGATCCTCGACGGGTTGCGCACCGATGTGCAATTCCCGTCGATCAAGTTCAGCATCGCTCACGAAATCGACGCGCAGGCCGAGCGGCGGCGCTGAGGCCGCGCAAACCGCTGCCCGATCGCGCGATCAGCGCCGGCGGCAGGCCACCAGTTGCGCCTCGTAGCGCACCGCGCGCGCGGCGACGGCATCGGCCACGCGCAGAAGCCACGCCTTTGAATTGTAGCTGCCGCGGGCAAAGCCTGTGTGCCCCTCGTGATAGGCGAGATACTGGTTGCGCGCGTCATTCAGCGGCACGCCGTTGCGTTGCCGCGTGAGGTTCATGTACCAGCCCATGAAATCGGTCGCGTCGCGGATATCGTCGCGCCGGGCGCGGCGG
Organism: Paracoccaceae bacterium; assembly: GCA_007129775.1. Classification (GTDB taxonomy): domain Bacteria; phylum Pseudomonadota; class Alphaproteobacteria; order Rhodobacterales; family Rhodobacteraceae; genus Rhodobaculum. The sequence goes on from SKUV01000354.1 coordinate 5,837, forward strand.
TTGTTCGTCGCTTCCTGATACTCGCGCCATGTTCCGTCAAGCGCCTGGCTGTAGCCGAAGGCCGACGACTGGCGACCCACCGGGATCACCCCCAAGCTATAGCGAAACGGGGTGCGGGCATCGCCGATGAACTTCGATTCCTGATACATCACCGCCATCTGGACCGGCACCGGAACGCCCCAGCGGCGCTCGGTCGCGCGCATTGCCGCCAGATAGCGCGGACGTTCGTCGACGATAGCGCATGCATCTTCGAGGTTTCTCGGTGCGCTGAACTCCCGCGCCCCGCAGGACGCGACCAGCAAAAGAAGCACCGCAACGCGGAGAAATCTGCCCATGACTGCCTCGTTCATTCTTCTTTTGGGCAATCATAGGCGAAAAGCGGCCCGGGAAAAACCGTTTATCGGACTTTCCTGAAGCAATAGCGCCGGGATACTCCAAATTGTGAACGCAGTGACTATTGAAAGCCGCGCAGCGCACTGCCGCACTGTCACAATAAGGTTCACAGACTGTTTCCCCCGTCGCAGGCCCGCACAGATGGACAAGGCCCCGCCATTGGGTTTAGGAAAGGCGCGGGGGTTCGATCTATGCTGAAGACCAAAGCAAAGTACCATCTGGGCCAGGTGGTCCGGCACCGAAAGCACCCTTTCCGGGGTGTCGTGTTCGACGTCGATGCGATCTTCTCGAACTCGCAGGATTGGTATGACGCGATCCCGGAAGACAGCCGGCCGGCCAAGGATCAGCCGTTCTACCATCTGCTCGCGGAGAACGACCAAAGCTATTACGTGGCCTATGTGTCGGAGCAGAACCTCGTGCCCGACGACACCGGCGAGCCGGTGGATCACCCCGATCTGCCGGACCTGTTCGGCGATTTCACCGACGGCTACTACCCGCTTCAGGTTCAGCTGAACTGATCCGTGCGCGCCCCGGTCGCACTGGCCCCGGGCGCACTGGCCCCGGTCGCATCCGCGCGGGCCCGGTGTGCAGCTGCGCGGCCCGGGCGATCTGTCGTCAATAGCCGATGGCGCAGCCGTCCTTGCGCGGGTCGGAGGCGCCGGTCAGAACACCCGTTTCATGGTCGATCACGATGGCCTGCGCGCCGCCCAGCGGGGCGGGGCGCCGCACGATCTTGTGCCCCCGCGCCTCCAGTGCCTGCGCCACCTCATCCGGAATGCCACGCTCCAGTTCCAGCGTGCCCTCGGCGGCAAAGGCGCGCGGCGCGTCGATGGCTTGCTGAATGTCCATCCCGTGGTCGCGCAAGTTGCCCAGCACATGGGCATGGCCCACCGGCTGATAGGCCCCGCCCATCACGCCGAAGGGCATCGTCACCCGACCGCCCTCGGCCAGCATCGCCGGGATGATCGTGTGCATCGGCCGCTTGCCCGGCCCGGCCTCGTTCGGATGGCCGCGCTCCAGCGTGAAACCCGCGCCGCGATTCTGAAACAGGATGCCGAAGCGATTCGAGGCGATGCCCGAGCCGAAGGCGTGAAAGATCGAATAGATGAGCGACACCGCCATGCGATCCCGATCGACCACACACAGATAGACCGTGTCGCGATGCACCGCCTCGGTGCGCGGGGCCACCGGCAATGGCAGCGCCCGCGCGGGATCGATCAGCCCGGCAAGCCGCGCGGCGGTCTCGGGCGCAAGCATGTGGTCGAGCCGCGCCATATGATCCGGATCGGCCAGAAACCGGTCGCGTGCGTCATAGGCCAGTTTTGTGGCCTCGGCCTGCAGATGCAGCCGCTCGGCCCCGATCGGGTCGAGCGCGGTCAGATCGAAATGCGACAGGATGTTCAGAATCAGGATCGCCGTGGGACCCTGACCGTTGGGCGGATGCTCCAGCAGATCGGCGCCCCGATAACGGCCCGTGATCGGCGCGCCCGGAGTGCAGGCGGTGGCGGCGAAATCGGCCTCGGTGTGGCTGCCGCCATGGGCGCTCAGGCTGCGCGCCATATCCTCGGCAACCTCGCCCTCGTAAAATGCCGCGCGGCCGCCGGCCGCGATCCGGCGCAGCACCTCGGCCACATGCGGCGCGCGAAAGACCTGCCCGGCGCGCGGTGCGGCCCCCGCGCCGTCAAGGTAGAACGCGCGCGCCTGCCCCTGCAGCCGGCCGGCATGGGAATCCCAGTCCGCCGCCACGCGCGGCGCGACGGGAACGCCGTTGTCCGCAGCGTCGATCGCCGGGGCGAACACCTCTGACAACGGCAGGGTTCCGTGATGCGCAGACAGATGGCAGATCAGATCGACGGCGCCAGGAATCGTCACCGCTTCGGCCCGATCAAGCGGTATCGCCGAGCGGCCGAGCCCTCGCAGCGCCTCGGCATCGAGCCCCTCCGGCGCCCGGCCCGACCCGTTCAGCGCGATCACCTCGGCGCTGCCGGGCGGCTTGACCAGCGCAAAGGCATCGCCGCCGAGCCCGCACATCTGCGGCTCGCAGGTGTTGAGCATCATTGCCGCGGCGATGGCGGCATCGGCGGCGTTGCCGCCCGCGCGCAGCACGTCGACCGCCGTGCGCGCGGCCAGCGGGTGGGAGGTCGCGCAGATGCCGTCCGTAGCCATGACGGCCGAGCGGCCGGGAAAGTGGAAATCGCGCATGATCTGCCTCCGTTGACGCGGCTCTTCCGGTCTACGGGCGCGGCGCGCGCTGTCAATCGTCAAGTCGCCCGGCCAACTGGCCGCCGGGGCGTTTCCGGCAATACCGGCTCTCGGACAGACGGGCGGAGAAGCCACGCGTTGCCAGTGCCGGGGACAGGGCATCGGCCGGTGGGCGGGAGGCGCGGGAAAGAACCTCGGCGCCGCGGTCTGGGTGGGGGCTTGATCGCGCGGCGCCGAGGGAAGCTATGCAGCTACAAAGCTTTCGTGGCGGCGCAATCAGGCGCGATGATGCGGGCGCTATGGCATTAATGAGGCAGTGTTTCCGGGCTGTGCACATTCCGCCTCGCTGGCTGAGATCGTCGCTTTTTGCGCCGGTAATGGCCTGCGGTCACAAGCCGTGAGGGCGCGGCGGATCCTCGGCACTCAGGGGGATGACGAAGCTCAGTCGGTTGCAGCCGGGCTCACGCACATAGCACAGATCGAGCGTCAGTCTGCGGATGAGAAACCAGCCAAAGCCGCCCTCGGGCAGATCCGCTGCGGCGTCAATGTCTTGCGGTCGGCCCGCGGGCGCCTGCCCGTCAGGCATGGGGCGTCCGGCGTCGCGGATGGTGCAGTGAAGCTGTGCCGCGCCGGCGCTCAGGTCGAGGGCGATCAGCCCCGGGGCTGTCACGCCCCGCGATTCGGTTGCCGGCGCAGGTGGTTCTGGCCCGAAGGCATGTTCGACGATGTTGTTGAGCGCTTCCGCCAGCACCAGTTCGATCCGGTCGCAGGCCGATTGCGGCACCTGCGGCACCGGTTCGGCCGCACCGGCCTGGCCCTGTGCGGCATCGCGCGCGACGGCCCCGGCCAAGACGCCCTGGCGCAGCGCCGCGAACACCTGTGCAAGCCCGCGGCGGACCCCCGTTTCAGTGGCGGGCAGCGTGATCCGCAGCGTGCCGCTGCAGGTTTGTGGCACCCGCCCGCCCGCGTCCGGGCAATGCGGGGCCTGCAGGGCCGGCGCCCGGCTCGCTTGCAGCGCGGTCGTCCCATGGCCGCGGCCGGCCGCGCCGGCCCGACCGGCAGCCGCCGGATCATCCGGCGGGTGGCGGGGAGCGCCGGCAGGCCTTTTGGCCAGCACCGGTTCAGGCTTCATCGGCGCCGTCCGGGAGGGACGCCTCTGCGGCGGGCGCTGCCTGCCGATTCGCCGTTGGTTCCGGTCCGGGGGTGGCCGGATGGATGGTGAAGATCGAATCCATCCGCGTCAGCCGGAACACCCGCGCCACGGCCGGGGTCAGGGCGGCAAGCTCCAGCCGCCGGTCCGGGCCGATCGACTTGCGCACCGCCACCACGGCGCCGAGCCCGCTGCTGTCGAGAAACCCGACAGGCGCCAGGTCGAGCACCACGCGCGGCGCGCCGTCCGCCACCAGTTCGCGCATCGCCTCCTTGAACTGGATGGCGATGGCCGCATCAATCCGCGGCTCCGCCACCCGCACGAGCAGCATGTCGCCATGCCGTTCCGCAGCAAGTTCCATTTTTCACCCCTTCACAGTCTGATGCCACGGATGCTAGGGGGCAGAGGTTAGCAAATGCTTGAATGGCGCGGGCCCCGACCCGCGCCCGGGAGCCTGACCCGCCGCCCGACCCAGCGCCCGCCCCAGCGCTTGAGGACCGATGCCAACCATGCCCGATTACCCCGCCCTTGCCGCGCGTATCCGCGCCCTCGTCGCCGGCGAGTGTGATATGATCGCGCTGATGGCGACGCTGTCCTGCGAGGTCCATCACAGCGATCCCCGCTTCGACTGGACGGGCTTTTACCGGGTGACCGGGCCCGGAATGCTGCGGATCGGGCCCTATCAGGGCGGGCACGGCTGCCTGAGCATTCCGTTTTCGCGCGGGGTCTGCGGCGCGGCCGCGCGCAGCGGCGCGGCGCAGATCGTGCCCGATGTGACGGCCTTTCCCGGCCATATTGCCTGCGCCGCGAGCACCCGCTCGGAGCTTGTGCTGCCGGTGTACAACCGCGCGGCTGCGCTGATCGGGGTGTTCGACATCGACAGCGACCGGCCCGCGGCCTTTACCGCAGACGATGCCGAGGCGCTCGCCGCCATCCTGCGCGAGACCTTCGCCGATTGCGCTCCGGAATGGAGCGGGGCGTGAGCCCGGCTCCGGGCGCCGGCTATGCGCCGCCGCGGGGGCCGCTGACGATCCTGCACGAGGATCATTGCCTGCTGGCCGTGGACAAGCCCTCGGGGCTGTTGTCGGTGCCGGGCAAGGGGCCGGAACTGGCCGATTGCCTGCTGGCGCGGGTGCAGGCGGCCTTTCCGCAGGCGCTGCTGGTGCACCGGCTCGACCGGGACACCTCGGGCGTCATCGTCTTCGCCCTCAGCCCGCAGGCGCAGCGCCACCTCGGGCTGCAGTTCGAACGGCGCCATGTCCGCAAGTCCTATGTGGCGCGGGTCGCCGGCCATGTGGCGGGGCAGGCCGGAGAGATCGACCTGCCGCTGACGGTGGATTGGCCCAACCGACCGCGCCAGAAGGTCTGTCACGAGACCGGACGGGCGGCGCGCACCGGCTGGAAGGTGCTGCGGCGCAGTGGTGCGGGGGCGCAGGCCGAAACCCGTGTGCGGCTGATGCCGGTCACGGGGCGCAGCCACCAGTTGCGCGTGCACATGCTGGCGCTGGGCCATCCGATTCTCGGCGACAGCCTTTATGCCGAGGGCTTGGCGGCCGCGTATCCGCGGCTGATGCTGCATGCCGAGGCCTTGCGGCTGCGCCATCCCGACGGCGGCGCCGGGCTGGGCTTTCGCGCCGCTTGCCCGTTCTGAACACGCGCGCCCGGGGCCGGGCGCCCGAGGCAATGCGCAGCGATTCCCATGATCCGGCAGGGCCTCTGCGCACAGGTTGCGGGTGATGGGTTGCGGGTGGCGGGTTGCAGGGCTTGGCGGCCGTGGCCTTCATTCGGCCGCAGCGGCCCGTCGCGCCGGCCGGGCGTCTGCGGGGCCGGGTTGCGCTGCCGCGCCAGCTCCGGCGCTGTCGTGCTGCGTGGTCTGTCCGGCAGGTTTCCCGGATTGCGTCGCTGCTGCCGAAACGTCTGCGAAAAGGGGCGCGGGCGACGTGGCGGGCGCGGGCGACGTGGCGGGCGCGGCTGACGCGGCCTTGCCGGATGCCGGGCCGAATGCCGGGGGCGAGCCGCCTTGCGGGGGCGCGTCGGTTGGCGGGGCGGGGGCGCGGACCCCTTGCGGAACATGGGCGAGGATGCGTTCGTGGATCGCTGCGCGGCGCAGCGGCTTGGTCAGGTAATGTTCGAGCCCCGCAGCAAGGATATCCTCGGCATCGCCGTCCATGGCATGGGCTGTCAGCGCGACGATCGGCACCCGGGCGGCCCCCGTTTCGCCCTCGCGCGCGCGGATCGCGCGCGTCGCCTCGCGGCCGTCCATTCCGGGCATCGAGATATCCATGAAGATCATGTCGGGCGCGAAGTCCTGCGCCATGGCCACGGCTTCGTGGCCGTCATTGGCGAAGGCCAGATCGATATCGAGATCCTTGACCATCTTGGCGAAGACCAGTTGGTTGGTGCGATTGTCCTCTGCCGACAGCACGCGCATCTGACGCGGCGGCCCTGGGGGCGCCGCAGGTTCGGGCGCTGCCGGTCCGGGGGCGTCGGCGGGCTCTGCCGGCAGTGACAGGCGGGCGAGTGCGCGCAGCAGATCGCGCCGCAGGATCGGCTTGCTCAGCGCCGCCGTGGGGGCGGCGCCCCCGGCTGCCTTGGCAAGCTCGTTTGCCCGTCGGGTCAGCGCGACAACCGGCCCGGCCCATCCGGCCTCGCCCAGTGCCGCGAGGAAGGCGGGCAGGCAGGCCGCATCCTCCGGGTCGTCGGCCAGCACCAGATCGAAGGCCGGATCACCCGCATCCCGGCGCGAAAGCGCTGCCAGCGCTTCTGCCGGTTTGCGGCAGGCCGTGACGGCGATGCCGAGGGCGCGAAGCTGGTTTTCGAGAATCGCGCGTTCCACCAGGCGGTCGTCGACCAGTAGCGCGCGCTTCAGCCGGATCGGGACGGGGCCGGCCGGGTCGAGCGGTTCGGCCAGCGGCAGATGCAGCCGGATGCCGAAGCAGGCGCCCTCGCCCGGGTTGCTTTCGACCCAGATCTCGCCCTCCATCAACGCCACCAGCTGGCGCGTGATCGCCAAGCCCAGACCGGTGCCCTCGAAGGCGCGGTTGGTCTGCGCCTCCACCTGATTGAATTCGCCGAAGATGTGGTCCTGCAGGTCCTGCGGGATGCCGATGCCGGTATCTTCGACCGTGATCACGAGGGCGCAGGACGGCACCTCGCCGGGGGCTGCCGGCTCGCCCTCGATCCCGGCCACGCGCACCAGCACATGGCCCTGCGGTGTGAATTTCACCGCATTGCCCACGAGGTTGGTCAGGATCTGGCGCATTCGGCCGGGATCGGCGAGAAACCGTGTCGGCAGGAAAAGGTCATAGTCGATGGCCAGTTCCAGCCCCTTTTCGCGCGCGCTGGGCTGCAGCAGAAGCGCCACATCCTGAATGCAGTGTTCCAGATCGAAGACCTCGGGGCGCAGGCTCACCCGCGCGGCCTCGATCCGCGAATAATCCAGCACGTCGTTGATGATGCGCAGCAGCGCCTCGCCGGAGGTGCGGATCGTTTCGGCATAGAGTTTCTGCTCGTCACTCAGCGCGCTGTCGCACAGCAATTCGGCCATGCCGACGACGCCATTCATCGGCGTGCGCAACTCGTGGCTCATGTTGGCGAGGAAGGCCGATTTCGCCTCGCTCGCGGCTTCGGCACGGGCGCGGGCCTCACGCAGTTCGGCCTCGTGCTCGATCGTGTCGGTGATGTCGAGCGCGAGGCTGACCATGTCGCCATCGCGGGCGCGCCGGTCGATCAGCTTGATCCAGCGGTCCCCGCGCAGGCGGATGACCTCGGGCGCGATCTCCGGCACGTCCCAGCGGGCGAGCATCCGGGCCACCCACTCTGCCACGCCCTCCTCTTCAAGCGCGACAAGGCCGCCGTCGGCGCACAGGCGCAGGATATCGGCATAGGCGGTGCCGGGCGCGAGGGTCTCCGTGCCCGAAAACACACCGGCGAAGGCGTGATTCGCACCGACCAGCCGTTTTGCATGATCGAAGACGGCGAATCCGTCCTGAATCGTCTCGATCGAGTCCCACAGCCGGCGTTCGGCCATAACGGCGGTGGTATGGGCCCGCTCCAGATCGTCGAGCACGCGGCTGTTCTGGCCCTTGAGCGCATCGGCCTGCGCCCGGGCGGAGGCGACCACATGGCGCTGGGCGGCGATTTCGTCCGACAGGTGGCGGGCGTGGATCGCCAGTTGCTGATTCGCGGCGAATAGCTCCCGGCTTTTCTGCTCCAGCAAGCGTTCGGCTGCGAGCCGCGCGCGACGCTCCCTTGCCAGTTTCTCGGCCCAGCTCATGGCGACCCCATCCAAGGCCGGGGCCGTTCGCCCCCGCACCGCCGGAGGTTGAGGCACAAGCGTGAATCGGGGGTTAAGGCGCGCCTGTCCCCTCTGGGCGGTCCGCTGGCACGACATCCTCGGCGCTCATCCTTGCGGCACGGTCTTGTGGCCCGCCGTGACCGGCCCGGGCATGACGCAAGCCTTGCCAGCCACGGTGGCGATATGCGAGCCTGATGAAGCATTTCCCCAGCCGGAGCCCTGGCCATGCCTTTCCCCGCGCCCCTTCTTCGCATGGCCATTGCGGCCCTTGTCGCAGCCTCTTTTCTGGCCGGCCCGGCGGCCGCGCAGGACGGCAGCAGCGTGCCGGAGCGGCGGCTGGTGGTGGCCGAGAACACGGATTTCTACGGCTCCGACCTCGCGCAGCTTTTCGACACCACGCTCGAGGCCTGCCAGCGGGCTTGCCTGACCGATCCGGATTGCCGGGCCTTCACCTTCAACACCCGTTCGGCGGCGTGTTTTCCGAAATCCGAGGCCGGGCGGATCGAGCCCTTCGCCGGGGCGATCTCGGCATGGGTGCGCGACACCGAGGCCGGCGTGCTGGCCCGTGCCGCCACCCGCGAGGGCGAGATCGGCTTTCTGACCGGCAGCGATTTCGCGGCCGCACGCCGCGAGGCCGAGGAAATCGGCCTGCGCTTTCCCGCCGGAACCGCCAGCGCCGGCGATCTGCTGGCCGAGGCGGCGCGGGCCCGGGCGCAGGGCAATCTGGCGCGGGCCGAGGCGCTGCAGGGCGCCGCGATCAGCGTGACCGATGCCGCCGATCAATGGGTGGAATATGCCCGCATCCTGCTTGCCAACCGCGATGGCAGTTTCACCGACCGCCGGCGCCGGGATGCGCGCGCGCTTTCGGCCTCGGTCAACGGCTATCTGCGGGGCGACGGCGCGCCCTCGCGGGCCTCGGCCGCGGTGGTCATCGCCGAGGCGCTGCAGCGGCTGGACCGCGGGCGGCGGTCGATCGACGCGCTGCGGCTGGCGCAATCGCTGCACCCGCGCGACGACACCGCATCCGCGCTGGACGATGCCATCCGCCGCTTCGGCTTTCGCATCACCGGCACCACCGCCGAGACCGAGATGGAATCCCCGCGCATCTGCGCGCGCTTCAGCGAGCCGCTGGCGCAGGCCGGGGTGGATTACGCCCCCTTCGTGCACCTGCCCGGGCCCGGCCTCGCGGTGGAGCCCGAGGGCGACCGGCTCTGCATCGCCGGGCTCAGCCATGGCGAACGCTATCGCCTCGTGTTCCGCGAGGGGCTGCCCGCGGCCTCGGGCGAGGTGCTGGCGGCTTCGGTCGAGGTGAACCAGTATATCCGCGACCGCACGCCGCTGGTGCGCTTTCCGGGCCGGGCCTATGTGCTGCCGGCGGCTGGCCCGGCGGCGGTGCCGGTGGAAAGCGTAAATGCGCCGACGCTGGATCTGTCGCTCTACCGCGTGTCGGACCGAAACCTCGTGCGCGCCATGCGCGAGGACATGCTGGCCCAGCCCGTGCCCTACTGGCGCGAGGACACGCTGACCGACGATATCGCGGAACGTATCTGGCAGGGCAGCGCCGAGGTCGAGACCGAACTGAACCGCGCCGTCACCACCCGGCTGCCCCTGACCGGCCTCGCCGGTGGCGAGGGCGGCGCGGCGGCGCTCGACCCCGGGGTCTATGTGCTGCGCGCCGCGGTGCCGGGGGCCGATCCGTGGGACAGCCCGGCCACGCATCAATGGTTCGTGGTCAGCGATCTGGGCCTGACCACGATGGAAGGCGTGGACGGGCTGCATGTGGTCGTCCGCTCGCTGGCCGATGCGGGGGCGGTGCCGGGGGCCGAGGTGCGGCTGGTGTCGCGCGCCAACCGGGTGCTGGGCACGGCCACCACCGATGCGCAGGGGCTGGCCAGCTTTGCCGCCGGCCTTGTCCGGGGCAGCGGCAATGCCGCGCCGGCGCTCGTGACCGTGACGCAGGGCGAAAGCGACATGGCCTTCCTGTCGCTGACCGAGCCCGAATTCGATCTGTCCGACCGCGGGGTGGAGGGGCGCGAGCCCGCGCCGGCGGTGGATCTCTTCGTGACGACCGACCGCGGGGTCTATCGCGCGGGCGAGACCGTGAATGTCACCGCGCTGGCCCGCGATCCGGGCATGGAAGCCATCGACGGGCTGCCCCTGACGGCGCGGCTGATCCGGCCCGACGGGGTGGAGTTCAACCGCAACGCCTCGGCCCCGGCGGGCGCGGGCGGGCATACATTCGCGCTGCCCATCGCCGGCAGCGCGCCGCGCGGGGTCTGGCGGCTGGAGTTGCTGTCGGATACCGGCGCGGCACCACTCGCCACCCGGACCTTTCTGGTGGAGGATTTCCTGCCCGAGCGGATCGATTTCGACCTCGGCCTCGCCGAGGGTTCACTGCGCCTTGGCGATACACCCGATCTGTCGATCGACGCGCGCTTTCTCTTCGGCGCGCCGGCAGCCGATCTGGCCATTCAGGGCGAGGTAGTGCTGCGGGCGCGCAACGCGCTGCCCGATTTCCCGGGCTTCGTCTTCGGCCGTCATGACGCGCGGTTCGACCCCGAATTCGAGCCGATCTTCACCGATGCCCGCACCGATGAGAGCGGACGCGCCACCATCGCCGCACCCCTGCCCGGGATCGACGATCCCGCCCGCCCGCTGGAGGCCGAATTCGTGATCCGGCTGGTCGAGGGCTCGGGCCGCCCGGTGGAGCGGCGGCTGTCGCGGATGCTGACGCCCTCGGGCCCGATGCTTGGTATCGCGCCGGCCTTCGACGGCGATGCCGTCGCCGAGGGCAGCGAGGCCGGTTTCCGGCTGATCGCCGTCGGCGCGGACGGAGAGCCGGCGCGCGCCCGGGTGCAATGGGCGCTCAACCGCGTGGAAACCCGCTATCAATGGTATCGCACCGGCGGCGGTGACTGGAACTGGGAGCCGATGACCAGCCGCACCCGTGTCGATGGCGGCGAGATGACGCTGGGCGACGCGGCGGACGCGCCCGACATGATCGGCGCCCGCGTGGACTGGGGCCGCTACGAACTGGTGGTGGAAACCATCGAAGGCCCCCATGCCGCCGCCTCTACCGGCTTCAGCGCCGGCTGGTATGCCGCCGCCACCGCGCGCGAGACGCCCGACATGCTGGAGGTGTCGCTCGACCGGGCCAAATACCGCGCGGGCGACACTGCTACCTTGCGGATGGTGCCGCGCGCGCCGGGCGTGGCGCTCGTCTCGGTGTTGTCCAACCGGCTGATCGACATGCAACTGGTGGAAGTGGACGCCGGCGAAACCCTGATCGATCTGCCGGTCACCGACGACTGGGGCGCCGGCGCCTATGTGACGGCGACGGTGCTGCGCCCGCTCGACGGGGCGGATCCGGCCGATGCCCGCCTGCCGGTGCGCGCGCTGGGGCTGGCG